>JALYMT010000072.1 GCA_030773555.1 Actinomycetota bacterium
CCGCCTGCGCGGCGGGCAGCAGGGCGGACAGCCGGGCCATCGCCTCGGGAGCCGGGCGCACGCTCACCCGCCGGTCGGCCTCGGCGGCCGCGACCCGGGCCAGGAAACCGTGCGGCTCCACCCGATAGGCCGCCGCCCGGGCCGCGGCCTCCACGGCGCGATTGCCCAGCCCGCCGAGCCGCCCGGCCAGCGCCGCGTCCACCCCGGCGCGGTGCTCGCGGCTCAACCAGCCGGTTTCCCGGGCACGATCATCGCCCGCCACTCCGAGATCTCCCCGCGGGTGAGCGGGGCCAGGGTGTGCGGCAACTCGGCGACCAGCACCCGCGCCCACCCCGCATAGCCGACTGCCCGCGCGGGGGACTCCCCCCGCGCCAGGCCCACCTGGGCGGCGATTCCCCGCCCGATGCGCCCCGCCGGAGTTCCCGCCGCCCGCTGCGTCGCCTCCTGCGAGGCGGCGAACGCCGCGGTCACGCGCGCCTGCGCCGCGCCCGCGGCCGCCTTGAGCGCCTCCAACAGCCGGATCTGCTCCACCCGCTCGCCGTCGCCGACAGCAGGATCCAACCGGGCCAGCCCGGCGACCACCGCCGCCAGCTCCCCGGTGCCCAGCACCCCACCGCTCTCGAACATGCGTCCAGGCTATCGGCCGGCACCGACACTTCCCACCCCCCACCCAGCACCTGAGGACAACAGGGGGACAACAGGACGTGCGGCTCGGCCGACGGTGCCGCTCGCCCGCACCTCCGGCGACACGGATGCGGCGTGGGGCCGCGCCCGACCCCCTCGCAGCCAGCTCAGTCGGTGAAGTGCACGGCCTCGAGCCGACGCCGGTTCACCTGCACCGAGAACACGTCTGGCCGGCTGTAGTGGCCGGTGGGATCAAAGTTCTGCCGCTCCTCGGCCACCCGCCGCAGGTCGAGGTCCGCCACGACGAGGCGCTCCTCGCCGACCACCGGCTCCACGAGCCAGGTGCCGTCCGGCGCCGCGACGGCAGACCCGCCGCGGCAGTAGTCGGCGACACCGGCCTCCTGCAGCTCCGCGCGCAGCGGGAAGTCGTCCGGCACGTCCGACAGGGAGATCAGGCCGCAGGCGGCCAGGGAGAACACCCGCCCCTCGACCGCGATGAACCGGGCGATGTCGGCGGTGTTGCGCGGGTTGCCCGGCCACACGCTGACGTGCAGCTCCTCGCCCTGTGCGTACAGCGCATGCCGCGCCTGCGGCATCCAGTTCTCCCAACAGTTCAGCCCGCCTATGCGGCCGCCGGCGTACCGGTGAACCCGCAGGCCGTGACCGTCGCCGGTGCCCCAGACGAGGCGCTCCTCGAAGGTCGGCATGAGCTTGCGGTGCGTCCCGACCACGCCGGCCTGCGGGTCGATCGCGACCAGCGTGCAGTAGACGGTCCCGCGGGCCGACCCAGTGGACCTCTCCGCCGTGCCCAGGTACACGAAGATCCCGAGATCGCGCGCCGCCTCCGTGATCTGCCGGACCTGCGGCCCGTCGACCTCGACCGCTGCCTCCAAGTAGGCCGCGTACGCCCGCTTCTGCGCCGGGTCGTCGAACCGGGAGCCGTTCGTCACGTCGAGCCAGAACGGGTAGCCCGACAGGAACGTCTCAGGAAACGCCACCAGCTCCACGCCTTGCGCGCCGGCCTGCTCAAGGAACGCCAGCACCTTTCGGGTCACGCCCTCAGGGTCCAGCCAACACGAACGGGCTTGGGCAGCAGCGACACGCATCGTGCGACTCTACGACCGGCAGTCCTGCTGTCCGAGCGCCGAGGACGGCCGGAGCCCCTCAGCGCAGCAGGCCCAGTCCGAAAGGGACCGGGCCTGCTGCCTTGTGGTAGCGGGGGCAGGATTTGAACCTGCGACCTCTGGGTTATGAGCCCAGCGAGCTACCGAGCTGCTCCACCCCGCGTCGGTACTCCCAGAGTAGGTGACCGGCCCGGGCGAGGCAAATAGGTCACCCCGGGGACGCGCTGGTCGCCGGTCCACTCGGGGTGGCACTGCCGCGACGGTCGCCCGACGGGCTCGGCGACGGCGAGCCACTGGGGCGCACGTCCTGCGCGGCCGCGGCCCGGTTGACCGCGTCGCCCAGCCGACGCTGCGCCTCCCCGTACGCCGCGAAGTCGCCGCGACGAAACGCCTCGTCGGCGTCGCGCAGGGCCGTCTGCGCGTCGGCGAGCGCCCGCGCCAGCTGCGGGTTAGCCGCGTCGGCGGGCGGCCTCGGAGCGGGCGACCCGCCTGGCGGTGGCGGCGCGGGAGCCGGCGGCGCACCCGGTGCCGCCGTGAAGACCTGCCGCAGCGCGTCGGGCAGCGTCTCGGCGAAGCCGATGCGGTCGCCGAAGGACACCCGGACCCGCTGCAGGAGCGGATAGGAGTTCCCGCCCTGCGCCTTGACGTAGACGGGCTGGACGTAGAGGAGACCGCCGGCGACGGGCAGGGTCAGGAGGTTGCCGAACTGCACCTCCGAGCCACCCCGGCTGAGCAGGTTCAGCGCCGAGGACACCTCGGGATTGGCCTGGAAGGCGTTGAAGGCCTGCACCGGCCCGGCGATCGTCGTGTTCGCCGGCAGCTCCAGGAGGCGGATCTTGCCGTAGTCCTCCCCCGGCTCGGCCTCCACCGCGGCGAAGGCCGTGAGATTGGGACGCGCCCGCAGCACGAACGACGTGGTCAGCGAGAAGGTCGGCCGATCCTTGCCGGGCACCTGGACGGTCAGGTAGTACGGCGGCTGATCCGTCGCCGGATTCGTCGGGTCCTTCGGCACCTCCCACACGTTCTCACCGCGGTAGAACGTCACCGGGTCGGTCACGTGGTAGTTCGCGAGCAGCTCCCGCTGCACCTTGAACAGGTCCTGCGGATAACGCAGGTGCTGCAGCAGCGCCCCGCCGATCTCGCTGCGGGCCTTAATCGTGTCGGGGAACGCCCGCCGCCACGTCTTCAGCACCGGGTCGGTGTCGTCCCACTCGTACAGGTTGACCGTGCCGTCGTAGGCGTCGACGGTCGCCTTGACTGAGTTGCGGATGTAGTTGACCTGCTCGTTCGGCTGGGTCGCGACCGCCGTGGTGCGGACGGCCAGGGTGTCGGTGGTGGCGTCCTGCAGGGTGGTGTGGCTGGAGTACGGATAGCCGGCGGTGGTGGTGTAGCCGTCGACGATCCACAGCACCCGCCCGTCGACGACCGCCGGGTACGGGTCGCCGTCGAGCTCGAGCCAGGGCGCAACCTTGGCGATCCGCTCCCGCGGCGAGCGGACGTACAGCACCTTGGACTCGCCGTTGATCAGCCCGGACAGCAGGATCTGCTCCTCCTGGAACTTCACGGCGTAGAGCAGCCGGTTCAGCGGTGAGCCGACCGGCACGCCACCGGCTCCCCGGTAGGTGTTGTTGCGCGCACCGTTGGGGGCGTTGTCGTCGGGGAAGTCGACCTCGCGGTCGGGGTCGCCCACCGGCGCACCCACGATGGAGTACGGCGGGGAGGTCTCACCGAAGTAGATCCGCGGCTCGAACTCGCCCAGCACCCCCGTCGGCGGGATGTCGCGCTCGACGAAGGTCGGCTCCCCGTTGGCCTCCCGGCTGTTGCCCTGCGCGGCCACCAGACCGAAGCCGTGGGTGTAGGTGAGGTGGTCGTTGATCCAGTTGCGGTTGGGCTGGGCCTGCTGGTTGAGCTCCCGGACGGCGAGGACGAGGTCGGCGGGCTGCCCGTCGACGGGGTAGCGGCCGATGTCGAGGGAGTCGTTGAAGCCGTAGTAGCCGCGGATCTGCTGCAGCTGCCGGTAGGTCGGCGACACGACGGCGGGGTCGAGCAGCCGCGTGCCGGGGATCTCGGTGCGCTCGGCGCCGGCGATCTGCCCGGCGCTGACCGCCGTGGTGGCTCGGTAGGGCACGGAGACGGTGTCGGCGACGTCGTAGGCCGCGCGGGTCGCGGTGATGTTGCGCCCGAGATACTCCCGCTCCTGGCTGGGCTCGTTGGGCCGCACCTGGAAGTACTGCACGGTCGCCGGGATGACGCCGCCGAGCAGCACCGCGGCCAGCAGCAGCAGGCCGACCCCGATGCCCGGCAGCAGCCAGGTGCGCACGACGACGGTGGCGAAGAAGAGCAGCGCGCAGATCACCGCGATGCCGGCCAGGATGGTCTTGGCGGTCAGCAGCGCGTTGGCGTCGGCGTAGCGCAGCCCGGTGAAGGGCCGCCCGCCGATGCGGTCGTCCTTCACCGCGAGGGCGTAGCGGTCAAGCCAGTAGGCCACCGCCTTGGCCAGCACGAACAGTCCGAGCAGCACCGACAGGTGCACCCGGGTGGCCGGCGACGTGCGCTCGTCGCTGCCCTGCAGCCGCAGGCCGCCGTACAGGTAGTGGGTGACCGCGGCGGCGATCAGCGACAGCACGAGCGTGGTGAAGACGAAGCCCTGCAGGAACCGCCACCACGGCAGCGCGAACGCGAAGAACGAGACGTCGATGCCGAACTGGGGGTCCCTGCTGCCGAAGTCCTGCCCGTGGCGCCAGAGCAGGAACGAGCGCCACTGCCCGGCGGCCGAGGAGCCGGCGATGAGCGCCAGCACGGCTGCGATGCCGAGCACGAGGAGCCGCCGGAACGGCTCGACGCCGGCCCGGTAGCGGTCGAGGTTTTGCTGCTCGGGGGAGATCGGGGCGTACGCCGGCCGGCTGCGGTAGGCGAGCACGAAGTTGAGGGCGACGCTGCCGCCGAGCAGGGCGCCGAACACGACGAACAGCAACGCCTTGGTCCGCAGCTCGGTGACGAAGACCTGCGTGAAGGCCAGGGAGCGGAACCAGAGCAGGTCGGTGTAGAAGTTCGTGAAGATGCCGAAGAGCACCAGCAGCCCGACGACCACGAGCACGGTCGGGAGCAGGGCGCGGCTGCGGCGGCGCTGGGTGGTCAGCCGGCGACCGGAGGGACCTCCGGTGGGTGGGGACATCTCGAAGCTCAAGGGTGGTACTCCGAGCCGGGATCGGGGAGAGAAGGCTGCCGGGCCAACGTATCGGCCGGCAGCCACGTTCCGGCTCCGGCGCACCCCGTCGTACCTGGGCCGTACGCCGGGATCCACGGGCAGGAGAGGATGCGGCGATGGGCAGCGTTCTGACCGAGGTGGTCCTGGAGATCGAGCGGTACGTGGGGCAGGAGGGCTGGGATCAGCCGCCCCGGCTGTTCGCGTTGGCCGAGACCGCCGACCTGCTCCGCGACGAGCCGCAGCTGGCCGCGCAGCTCGGGGTGAGCACCGACGGGCACGGGGCGGGGCCCGGCGGCGACGGCGCCCCGGGCCTGACACCGATCGAGCAGGAGGAGCTGCCCGAGTTCGCCTCGCTCGAGGAGCTGCTGCAGGGGATGGCGTGGCCGGTGCAGGTGCTCGGCACCGCGCTCGTGGTCGAGCGGCTGATGCTGCCTCCCGAGGCGGAGGCCGAGATGCCCGCCGAGGAGGGCACCGCGCTGCAGTGGCTGGCCGGCCATCCGCAGCGTCAGGAGGTGCGCATCGCCGTCGGGGTGCTGCGTGACGGCAGCCACGAGTGCGCCCTGCGGATGCGCTCGGCCGATCGGCCCGACGCCGTGCTCACGGGGTCGGACCTGGTGCCCGGCCTGGCCGCCGCCCTGGCCGCCACCCTCGCCGACTAGGGCGGGCCGACGCTCGGCGTGGTCAGCAGCTGGGCAGCTCGCCCGGCCCGCCGCGGACGACGTCGAGGGCCGCGAGGGCCTCGGCGAGCGAGCCGACCCGCACCAGGCGCAGCCCGTCGGGGATGTCGGTGCGGGCCTCCGCGCAGTTGCGTGCCGGGGTGAGGAAAACGGTTGCTCCCTTGTCACGGGCGCCGACGAGCTTCTGCCGGATGCCGCCGATCGGCCCGACGTTGCCGTCAGGGTCAATCGACCCGGTGCCGGCGACGTACTGCCCGCCGTTGAGGGCACCCGGGGTCAGCTTGTCGACGATCCCGAGGGCGAACATCAGCCCGGCGCTCGGGCCGCCGATGTCCTCAAGGGAGATGTCCACGGTGAACGGGTAGCGCTCGCCGGGGACGATGCCGATGACCGGCCGCCGCCCGCCCGCGTCGTCGACCTCGCGGGTGAGGACGCGGGCGTCGAGCTCGCGCCCGTCGCGCTGCACCCGCAGGACGACCTCTTCACCGGGGCGGTGGGCGGCGACGGCGGTGCGCACGTCCTTGGCTGCGCGTACGGGGCGGCCGTCGACGCTGAGGATGACGTCGCCGGCCTCGAGCTTGCCCCGAGCGGGCGCGTCCTCGAGCACCGAGCGCACGTCGACGGCGGAGACGGGCACGGCCAGGGCCCGCATGGCGGCGATGGTGGCGTGCTGCTGGGAGTTCTGCATGTCGGCGGCGTTGCGCTGACGGGCCTCCTCGGAGTTCTCCTGCGGCGGGTAGACCTGCTCGCGGGGCACCACCGCGCTCTCCCCGTCGACCCAGCCGACCACGGCGCGCAGGAGGTCGATGTCGTTGCCCGGCTCCCCCGTCACCGCGACCGTGGTCAGGTCGAGGTGGCCCTCGGTCGGGAAGGTCTCCCGGCCCTCGACGCGGATGAGCGGCACGCCCTCGTCGGTGGTGCCGATCGTGTTGGCCGTGGGGCCCGGGGTGAGCAGGACGTACGGGACCGGCAGCAGCGCGGTGAGCGCGACCAGCAGCAGGGCGGCGAAGCCGGCGCTGCCCAGGGTCGCGACCCGGCGGGACATGGAAGTCAGGCGCTCCGCTTTGCTCGTAGGCCGCGCAGGCCGCTCGGGCCGGCGCTGCGCACGACCCGACCGTTGGCCGCGACGTCGGCGCTGATCGCGGCCTTGAACCGCTGGTAGTGCTCGACGGTGTCGTGCACGTCCTCGGGGCGCCTGGGCCGGCCGGCCCAGGCGGTGTAGAGAACCGCGACCAACGTGGCTCCAATCGGGATGCCCCACCACGCGATCGCTGCCATTGCCCCTGCCTCCCGGATCGTGCCGACTCCGAATTCTTCGGCCACGAGCGGTGCAACTGTAGTCGGGGTCGGCGCAGTTCCCCCCAACGCCCGCTAGGGGGAGCCGACCCACTCCTCGCCCCCGTCAGCGAAGCGCTGGTGCTTCCAGATCGGCACCTCGGCCTTGAGCTCGTCGATCAGCTGGCGGCAGGCGGCGAACGCCTCGCCCCGGTGGGGGCAGGCGACGGCCACCACCACCGCGAGGTCGCCCACCGCGAGGGTGCCGGCCCGGTGCACGGCGGCGAGCGCCTGCACCGGATGGTCGACGGCGACCTTCTCCGCCACCGCCCGCAGGCCCGCCAGCGCCTGCGGGTGGGCGGAGTAGTCGAGGCCGGTGACCGGGCGCCCCGCGTCGTCGTCGCGCACGGTGCCGATGAACACGACGACGCCACCGGCGCCCGGGTCGGACACCGCCCGGAGCACCTCGTCGACCGACAGCGGCTGCTTGCGGACCTCCAGCAGCCGGAGCACGTCGCGCCCGCCCGTTCCCCTGGTCCCCACTGCCCCTCCCTCCGTCCTCAGCTGCGCCGCCGGCGGCGCAGCTGGCGCACGACCGCAGCCGTACCCACCACCGCCACCGCGGCGCCGGCCCCGATGCCGGCGTCCTTGCGTCCGACCCGGCGGGCGGCCAACGTGGCCAGCGCAGGCTGCCCATTGACCTGCTCGAGCAGCGCCCCGAGGGCGGTTTCGTTGTCGTACACCGGACGCCACCCGGCGGCGCGCAGCCGGGTGACCGGCACCACCCACGGGTGCACGAGGTACTGCAGCTCGCTGGCCGGCGCCGGGATGACCCCGAGCCGGTGCAACCGCTCCGCCGTGCCGAAGGCCAGGGTCGCCGGCAGCTCGATGCGCCGCAGGCCCGAGACCCGCTCCACCTGCTCCTGCTCCAGCCAGCCCTCGGCGCCCACGGTGACCACCCCGTCGACGGCCCCGAGGACCGCGAGCTCCAGGGCGGAGACCAGGTCCTCGACGTGGCAGAACTGCCAGTGCGGGTGCGTGCCGCGCACGACCAGCAGGCGTGGAGCCTCGAAGTGCCGGGTGAGGACGCTGTCGACGCCGGCACCGACGAGCGTGGCGGGGCGCAGGACCGTGACCGCGAGGCCGGGATGCACCGTGCGCGCGGTCTCGGCCACCCGCTCGACCTCCAGGAGGTCGCCCAGCACCCCGTCGTCGGGCACCGCCCGCAGCGGCCCGTCCTCGTCGAGCGGGACCGGATTGTCCGGCAGGGCCCCGTACACCGCTGCCGACGTGCACAGCACGAGTCGGCGCACCCCGGCGGCCGCCGCCGCGGTGAGCACCGTCTGCGTCCCTCGTACGCTCGTCGCCCGCCGCTGCGCGGAGGGGGTGTCCAGGGAGGCGTCGAGGGCGAGGTGCGCGACCACGTCGACGCCGGCGAGCGCGCCCGCCACCGAGGGGTCGCGCACGTCGACGGTGCACCAGCTGAGCCGGTCGGGCCCGCTGCCCGCGCCGGCAGCGGCGCTCGCGTCGGGACCGCCGGCGGCGTCGATCGCGACGACCCGGCGTACGGCGGGATTGGCGGCCAGCATCGCGCCCACGCCGTCGGCCGCGCCGGTGACCGCGACGACCGGCAGGTGGGGGCGCCGGGGGCGCGCCCTGCGCTGGGAGCGAACGGTCCTCTCCGCCCCGCCTCCCGGCCTCACCGGTGCCGGGCCGCAACTACGGTGGGAACCGTGAGAGCAAGGAGCCGGTCGACGCGCACAGCGGATGTCTATCCCATGTCCGGTCGCGCCACGGCTAACAGGTGGGGCCGGGAGGCGTCGTGACTGATCTGCCGTTCGGGTTCGGCAACCGGCCCGACGACGACCCGGGCGGCTCCGGGGGCGCGGGAGGCGAGGGTCCGGTCGACCCGTTCAGCGCGATGTTCGGTGCGGGCAGCGCCTCCGCGGGCATGGACCTGGGGGCGATGTTCACCCGGCTGGGGCAGGTGCTGTCGTGGACCGGCGGGCCGGTCAACTGGGATCTCGCCCGTGAGGTGGCCCGCCAGACGGTCGCGACGAGCAACGACCGCTACGTGGGCGACCGCCAGCGCGTGCAGATCGAAGAGGCGGTGCGGCTTGCGGAGCTGTGGCTCGACGACGCGACCGTGCTGCCCGCCGGCGCGCAGCGGGTGGTCGCGTGGAGCCGGGCCGAGTGGGTCGAGGAGACCCAGCCCGCCTGGAAACAGCTGGTGGAGCCGGTCGCCGGGCGGGTCGTCGAAGCCATGGGCGAGGCGCTGAACCGCCAGGCGGCCGAGATCCCCACCGAGCTGCAGGCCATGACCGCCCCGCTGCAGGGGATGATGCGCTCGATGGGCGGGGCGATGTTCGGCGCCCAGGTCGGCTCCGCGCTCGGTGCCCTGGCCGGCGAGGTCGTCGGCTCCACCGACGTGGGCCTACCGCTCGGGCCGGCGGGCCGGGCCGCGCTGCTGCCGGCCAACGTTGCGACCTTCGGGGCCGGTCTGGGCGTGCCGGAGGACCAGGTACGGCTGTATCTGGCGCTGCGCGAGGCCGCCCACCACCGGCTCTACGCGCACGCGCCGTGGCTGCGCGAGCGCCTGGCCAGCGAGATCACCCGCTACGCGCAGGGCATCTCGATCGACACGTCCCGAATCGAGGAGGCGGTGTCCCGCCTCGACATCAACGACCCGTCGGGGCTGCAGGACGCGTTCTCCTCGGGACTGTTCGCCCCTCAGCACACCCCGGAGCAGGAGCGGGTCCTGGCCCGGCTGGAGGGGCTGCTGGCGCTGGTGGAGGGGTGGGTCGACGAGGTCGTCGACGCCGCCGCGAAGCCGCACCTGCCGGCTGCCGGCGCCCTGCACGAGGCCGTACGACGCCGCCGGGCCACCGGCGGTCCGGCGGAGCAGACCTTCGCGAACCTCGTGGGCCTGCAGCTGCGCCCGCGTCGCCTCCGCGAGGGCGCTGCGCTGTGGGCGGCCCTGCTCGAGGCACGGGGTGCGGCCGGCCGGGACGCCGTGTGGGACCACCCGGACTACCTCCCGGACGCCGACGACCTCGACGACCCCGCCACCTTCGCCGCGCGCTCCAGGGGTGAGCTGGACCTCTCGGAGCTGGAGGGGGCCCCACCCGCCGCGCAGGAGCCGCCGGATCGCCCCGACGAGGAGGGCCCTGCGGGCAGTGGTGGCCGCGCCGGGAGCTGAGGACCGCCCGGCCGTGGCCCTGCCAGTCGGCGGGCAGGGCGCGCTGCACGTCGACGCGCGGCGCGTGCTCGCCGCCTGGGTGGCGCCCGACGCCGACCAGGAGCGTCTCCGGCAGGACTACCTCGCCCACCTCGACCGGCACCCCGACGGCGTGTGGCGGGCTTGCCGCCCCGGTCACCTGACGGCCAGCGCCGTGGTCGTCGACTCGGCCGCGGCGCGGGTCCTGCGGACCCTGCACCGCCGGGTGGGACGGTGGCTGCAGCTGGGTGGGCACTGCGAACCCGGTGACGTCAGCGTGCTCGAAGCGGCCGCGCGCGAGGCGCGGGAGGAGTCGGGCATCGAGGGACTCGCGCTGCTGGAGGGACTCGCGCTGCTGCCCGTGCCCGCCCGGCTCGACCGCCACCAGGTGCCCTGTGGGGGGAGCCAGGCGGAGCACCTGGACGTGCAGTACGTGGCGCCCGCGCCCGCGGGGGCGCTGGAGCGGGTCAGCGCGGAGTCGCTGGAGCTGCGGTGGTTCGCCTTCGACGCGCTGCCGCAGCAGGACCGGTCACTGCTCGAGCTCGCCGCCCGTGCCCGGACCCTGCTGGCGGGTGGCCCGATTCCGGTCGAGGCCGCGAGGTCCCCGGCTTCCCCGGCTCAGGCGTCGGCCTCGTCGGAGAGCCCGAGGTTGCCGGCCGCCGACACCCCCTCGAGGTAGCCTCGGGCCCGCTCGGTGCGCGGGTAGGCGGCGACCAGCCGCCAGAAGTCGCGGCCGTGCCCGGGGACGAGCAGGTGCGCCAGCTCGTGCACCAGCACATAGTCGACGACCCAGGCCGGCATGCCCTGCAGGCGTCGGGACAGCCGGATGGAGCCGTCGGCGGGGGTGCACGACCCCCAGCGGGCGCCCTGGTTGTCGACCCAGCGCACGCTGCCCGGCTCGGCCTGCCCGTCGAGATGCCGCCGGGAGAGCTCCTGGGCCCGGGCGAGCAGCTGGCCGTCGCTGGGCCGCCGGCGCTGCTCCTGGGCCTCCAGCCGCTCGAGCAGGTGCTCCACCCAGCGGCGCTCCTCGGCCCGGGTGAGCCGTTCAGGCACCAGGACGATCGTGCGACCGCCCTCGCGATAGGCCGACACGGTGCGGCTGCGCCGGGGGCTGCGGCGCACCTCCACCTCGTCCGCGGCGGGACGGGCCGCGTCGCCGGTGGCGGGGGCAGCAGCAGATCCCGCGGCATCCTGGGAGCCCGCTCGCCGCCGCCGCACCCGTGCCTCCCCCGGAGATAGAACCGCCGGCCCTTCGCCCGAGATCCTGCTCGGCACGGTACCGGCGGCACCCGGGCGTGGGCAGCGGATACCCAGGCTTGCCCCGCTGCCAGCGGGAAATTTCTTCGGTCCACACCCCGGCCCGCCCGTATCCCCCGGTCAGAGCGGTGGGCCGACCGGAGGAACGGCCTCCGCCCACAGGCCGTCCGGCCCGGGTCCACAGGGGCGCTCCGGCGCATCCCCACCTGGTCCACAGCGACATCCACAGCCAATGCGCCGGCGACGTTGACCCGTCCGGGTGCTCCCCCTAGCGTCCTGCCCGACGGAGCCCCCGGGCCCGTCCGGGCAGTCGCAAGGGGAAGGTGACTGCCCGGGCGTCACCCCGGGGG
>JALYMT010000073.1 GCA_030773555.1 Actinomycetota bacterium
CGTCAGCCAGGTGACCTTCAACGGGCGGCGTGCCGCCGAGCGTGGCCAGACGGTCTACTACGTCACCGAGCGCTGCGTCTTGCGGCTCACCGGGCACGGGCTCGAGCTGGTCGAGGTCGCGCCCGGCATCGACGTCGAGCGCGACGTGCTCGCCCACATGGAGTTCCGCCCGGCCGTGTCGAAGGACCTGTCCAGCATGGAGGGGGCGATCTTCCGCGACGGCCCGATGGGCCTGAAGGACCGCCCGCCGGTCGGCATGGACGAGCGATTCCGCTACGACCTCGCCGCCAACATCGCTTACGTCAACTTCGAGGGACTGCGCCTGCTCACGGTCGAGGATGCCCAGGAGCTGGCGCAGGAGCTCGACAAGCGCTTCGCCGCCCTAGGGCGGCGCGTGAACGTCGTCGTCAACTACGACAACTTCTTCCTCAGCCCCGAGGCCGCCGACGAGTTCTTTAGAATGGTCAGGCACAACGAGGAGCGCTACTTCCTCTCCTCGACCCGCTCCTCCACGAACGCGTTCTTCCGCCGTCAGCTCGGCCGGGGATTTCGCGAGCACCACCTCTACGGCAACTTTAGCGACGACGATGTCGCTGCGGCGCCGCGCGCTCGTACGTGAGCCCACCTCTCAGCCGGTCCGTCTCGCCCTCGACAATCCGCGGGCGGGGCTCGGCATGCACCGGCGCGGCGCGGTGAAGGAGGAAGCAACACCTCCGAACGAAGGGGCCGCATGCGCACCACTGACCTTCGCCGCGGCGCTCGAACCCTCGCCGCGGTGGGGCTGGCGAGCGCCGTCACCATCCGGGTCGCCGAACTCGCGGCGATCGCGCGCTGGCGCCGAATTCCCGACCCGGCTTCGACGTCAGCGGCAGCGGAGCCGGCTGCGGTGCGCCAGCTGGCCGTCAAGGGCGGCGCGCGGCTGCGCGTCGTCGAGTGGGGGGTCGGTCCCCCGGTCCTGCTCGTGCACGGCATCACCGCCGACTGGCAGGACTGGCGTGCCGTGGTGCCGCACCTCGTCGAGTCCGGGCACCGCGTGCTCGCGGTCGACCTGCGTGGTCACGGCGCCTCCACTCTCGGCAGGACACGCCCGCGCCGGGCGCGCCTCGCCGACGACCTGCGCGAGGTGCTCGAGCGACTGGAGCTCCGCGACGTCGTGATCGTGGGTCACTCGCTCGGCGCGTACGTCGCCCTCACCCTCGCCGTCTCTCATCGCACGCTCGTCAGGGATCGGGTACGCGGCCTCGTGCTCGTCGGCGGCACCCCCACCATGCGTCGGGTGCACGAGCTCGCGACCCTGGCCGGCAACGCCTCGTCGCTCACCCCCTTGGTGCAGCGGCACCGCCGACGGGGCCGGATCATGATGCGGCTCCTGGCCTTCGGAGCCCGGCCGAGTCTCGCCGCCGTCGACGACATCCGCCTCCGCTGGGCCGGCTGCCCGCTGCCGACCCGGGTCGCGTACGCCCGCTCCCTCGCTGGCGGCGCCCTCGGCCGCCGGCTGCGGCACGTCGACGTGCGGGTTCTCGCCGTCTGCGGCACCCGCGACCGGATAGCGCCGCCGCGGCGGAGCAGCGCGATCGTGCGTCGGGTTCCCCAGGGCCGGCTGTCGTGGGTCGACGGCGCCGGCCACGTCCTGCCGCGGGAGCGTCCCGCGCAGGTGGCCGAGCTGGTCGCCGCCTTCGCGCGTACACCGGCGTGACCGGCTGAGCGCGCATCGTCGGCTCGCCTTTGTGCGCGTCCTGCGCGGAACAACCCCGTCAGCGATCGCGGTCCGGATCTAGGACAGGTGGTGCCGGGGGCAGCGCGGGCCTGGAGCGGTCGCCAGCCCTCGGTCCGACGTGAGCAGCGGGCAGACCAGTGTCTCCGCCAGCGCGGCGTACGACGCGTCATAGACGCTGAGGTTCGGGCGTAGCTGCCACATCCGTGGCAGCAAGGGGACGTGCGGGTAGCGGTCGAGGTTGAGGGTGGCGAGATCGGTCAGAGCCGCAGCAGCCCGGGCAGGGGACATCGCCTTGGCCGCAACAAACCGGCGTAGCCCGGAGGTGACTTCGATGTCGACGAGATGAGGAGCGTGCAGGTCGTGCCCGCCCACTGCCGTTCTCGCGCTGCTGGCCGACTCCCCGGTATGGAGTAGCAATCGCAGGATGACCGAGGCGTCGATCACCAGGGACACGTCAGCGGGCGTCGCGCTCGGCGTGCAGAGCCGCCACGATCTCCTCCGCGCTCACGGCCACGTCACTTCGAGTAGAAACCCGGGCGAGGAACTCATCGAGGGTCGGTCGGCGAGCCAGCAAGCTGACCTGTCGGCGCAGGTACTCCGACAGCGACAGCCCCTCTCGGGCCGCCCGTACCCGCAGCACCTCGTGCACGTCGTCGGGGACATCGCGTACCTGGATCGTCTTCGCCATGGGAGCACCTTACCTGCACTGCAGGCATCACGCATGCAGGTCGGCGGCTCTCACGTTGCGCGCTCTACGGCCGCAGGCTGGTCTCCTTCTCCTCGACCCGCACACCGGCGTCCTCGGCCCGGTTCTGCACCCGGCCGAACTGGGACTCGATGTCCTCGAGGGCGCGGTCGTCGACCTGGCCCGCGGGCAGGCCGGTGGCCAGCCCGCGAGCGGAGGCGATGATGTCGTCGAGCGGCTTGGCGATCGCCTTGCACAGCGTCGGGTTGGCCGCGGCGTTCTCCCGGGCGTTGGCCAGCAGCTTCGCGATGCCGGCCGCGGCCAGACCGGCCTTGACCAGGGCGGCGGTGCGTCCCTGGGCGCCGGCGTCGAAGCTGCCGTCGAGGTAGGGCCGGTAGAGGTAGCGGTGGAAGAGGAACAGCGCTCCGCCGACATCGGCGACGAAGCGGGTCTTCGCGAACGCACGGGTGTTCTCGGTGGGGCAGCTGCTCGCGTCCGTGGCCGTGCTTGCGAAGCTGGTGGCGGCGGTCGAGCTGGACGCCCGCGTGCTCGGAGTCGAGCCCCCGGCCGCAGGGCCCGGCCCGTCGTCGTCCCCGCCGCCGCAGCCGGCGAGGAGCAGCATCGAGGTCAGGGTCGCGGCGATCAGGCGGCGCATCGAGAACTCCCGGAGGTGGACGACGGTCGGCCCGAACGAGCGCTGACGCTAGTACCCACACCTGGCCGCGTCCTCGGCGCTCCTGGAGGAGCTGCTTACATCAGGTCATGGTGGCGTAGCGATCGGACGTTCAGGAAGACGGGCACGACCTGCCGGCAAGGGAGGGAGCTGACGATGAGGGTGTTCGTGCTCAACGGTCCGAACCTGGGGCGGCTGGGGCGTCGCGAACCGGAGACGTACGGCACGACGACGTACGCGCAGCTGGCCGAGTCCTGCCGCGCGCTCGGGGGAGAGCTGGGACTGGACGTGGACGTGCGCCAGACCGACGCCGAGCACGAGATGATCGGCTGGGTGCACGAGGCCGCGGACGCCGGCGCCGCTGTCGTGCTCAATCCCGCCGCCTGGACGCACACCTCGGTCGCCCTCCGGGATGCCTGCGCCATGCTGCCGGCTCCGCTGATCGAGGTGCATCTCAGCAACGTGCACGCGCGCGAGTCCTTCCGCTCCTCCTCCTACATCTCGCCCGTCGCGACCGGCATCATCGCCGGGCTCGGCACCGACGGTTATCTGCTGGCCCTGCGGTGGCTGCGCGACCACACCACGTGAGGTTCCGCCGCCGTCCGCTGCAGGAGCGGAAACTCGCTCGGCGAGCATGCGGGAGACTTCCACGGTTCGATCCGACGCACGGGAGGACCTCGTGAGTACTGCCTTTCTGGTCGACGGCGTACGGACGCCCTTCGGACGCTTCGGGGGCGCGCTCGCACCGGTGCGCCCGGACGACCTGGGTGCGCACGTGCTGCGCGCACTCGCCGACCGGCTGCCCTCG
>JALYMT010000074.1 GCA_030773555.1 Actinomycetota bacterium
GCCTGGCCCGCATGGTGCTCGAGGCCGACCGGCTCGGCTGCGTGCGCGAGGTGCTCGTCATCGCGAGCGCCCTGTCGATCCAGGACCCGCGCGAGCGGCCGCTGGACTCCCAGCAGCAGGCCGCCCAGCTGCACGCCCGCTTCCGCGACGAGACGAGCGACTTCCTCGCCTACATCAACCTGTGGGACCACCTGCTCGAGCAGCGTGCAGAGCTGTCGGGCAACCAGTTCCGCCGCATGTGCAAGGCGGAGTTCCTGCACTACCTGCGGGTGCGCGAGTGGCAGGACCTGTTCGGCCAGCTCCGCCGGGTCGCCCAAGGCCTGGGCCTCGCGCTCAACGACGCCCCCGCCGACCCGATCGCGGTGCACCGGTCGCTGCTCGCCGGCCTGCTCTCCCACATCGGCCTCAAGGACGTCGAGAGGCAGGAGTACCTCGGCGCCCGCGGCGCCCGGTTCGCCGTCTTCCCCGGGTCCGCGCTGTTCAGGAAGACTCCGTACGCGGTGATGGCCGCCGAGCTGGTCGAGACCTCCCGGCTGTGGGGGCGCACGGTCGCCCGGATCGAGCCGGAGTGGGTCGAGCCGCTCGCCGGACACCTGGTGAAGCGCACCTACAGCGAGCCGCACTGGGAGAAGAAGCGCGGCGGCGTCGTCGCGTACGAGCGGGTCACGCTCTACGGGGTGCCGATCGTGGCCCGGCGCAAGGTCGACTACGGCCGGATCGACCCGGAGCTCTCGCGCGAGCTGTTCCTGCGGCACGCGTTGGTGGAGGGGGACTGGGCGACCCCGCACGCCTTCTGGCACGAGAACCGCCGGTTGCTCGAGCAGGCCGAGGAGCTCGAGCACCGGGCCCGGCGGCGGGACCTGCTCGTCGACGACGAGACACTCTTCGCCTTCTACGACGCCCGCGTGCCCCGCGACGTCGTCTCCGCCCGGCACTTCGACAGCTGGTGGAAGAAGGCCCGCCGCACCTCGCCGGATCTGCTCACCTTTCCGGCCGAGCTGCTGCTCCGGGAGAACGCCGCCGACGTACGCCAGCGCGACTATCCCGATGTCTGGCGCCAGGGCGCGCTGGAGCTGGCGCTGTCGTACGCGTTCGAGCCGGGCACGCACGCCGACGGCGTCACCGTGCACGTGCCCCTCTCGGTGCTCAACCAGCTGCGCCCCGACGGCTTCGACTGGCAGGTGCCCGGCCTGCGCCACGAGCTGGTCACCGCGCTCATCCGCGCGCTGCCCAAGGCGCTGCGCGTGAACTTCGTGCCCGCACCGGACTGGGCGAGCCGGGTGCTCGAGCGGCTGATCGCGGCGAGCTCGCCGCTCGTGGCGGCGGTGGGCGACGAGCTGCGGCGGATGACGGGGGTCATCGTGCCCCCCGACGCCTGGGATCTCGACCGCGTGCCCCCGCACCTGCGGATGACGTTCCGCGTCGAGGACGAGCAGGGGCGCCCGCTCGCCGCAGGCAAGGACCTCCAGGAGCTGAAGCGCCGGCTGCAGCCGAAGCTTCGGGCCGCGATCGCCGAGGTGACCGACGACGTGCAGCAGCGGGGGCTGCGGTCCTGGAGCATCGGCACCCTGCCGCGCGTCGTGGAGCGCCGGCGCGCCGGGCTGGCCGTCAAGGGCTATCCCGCGCTGGTCGACGAGGGCGAGACCGTGGCCGTACGCGTCTTCGAGACCGAGGCCGAGCAGCGGCGCGCGCTGTGGGCGGGGGAGCGCCGGCTCCTCGCGCTGACCGTGCCCTCGCCCGTTAAGCCGGTGGTCGCCGGCTTGAGCAACACCGCGAAGCTGGCGCTGGGTCTCAATCCACACGGCGGCGTCCCCGCCCTGCTCGAGGACTGCCTCACCGCCGCGCTCGACGCCCTGATCGCCGAGTGCGGCGGGCCCGCGTGGGACGCGGAGGGCTTCGCCCGGCTGGTCGCCCACGTGCGCGCCGAGCTGCCCGACACCTTCGCCGGGGTCCTGGCCAACGTGGAGCGCATCCTGGCCACCGCCGCCGAGGTGGGCGGCCGCCTGCAGGCCCCGCAGAGCGCCGTGCTGCTGCCCGCGTACGCGGATCTGGAGGCGCAGCTGTCGGCGCTGATCCGCCCCGGCTTCGTCACGGCGGCGGGCGCCCGCCGGCTGCCCGACGTGCAGCGCTACCTGCGGGCGATGGAGCGGCGGCTCGACCGGCTGCCCCAGGACTCCGGAGGCGACCGCGCCCGGATGGTCAGGCTCGAGCAGGTGCAGCAGGCCTACGCGGAGCTGCTGGCGGGGCTGCCGCCGGAGCGCCGCGACGACGAGGCGGTGCGCGCGATCCGCTGGAGCCTCGAGGAGCTGCGGGTGAGCCTGTTCGCGCAGGGCCTGCGGACCGCGATCCCGGTGTCGGAGAAGCGCCTCCTGCGGGCGATCGACGACCTTCGACCCTGACGCCACGCCCGGGCCGCTCTGACCGGCGACGACCGCCGGTGGTCAGGGTCCTGCCAGCGCACCGGCAACGTCTGCCCTCGGGAGAGGGCGAAGCCTTGATCGACTGCCGGACCCCGGAGGAGTACGCCGGGCAGATGGTGCAGGAGGTCGACCTGCCGGTCGCCCGGGACCGCATGCCCGGCCGCATCCCGGGGGCCCGCAACCTGTCGACCCGTGACCTGGTCGATCCTGCGACCGGCCGGCTGCGTCCCCGCGAGGAGCTGCAGGCGCTCTACGCCGAGCGGGGGGTCACCGACGACGTCGAGGTCGCCGTCTACTGCCGCGTCGCCGAACGCAGCTCGCTGCTGTGGTTCGTCCTCGACGAGCTGCTCGGGCACCCCCGCGTCCGCAACTACGACGGGGGCTGGGCCGAGTACGGCAGCCTCATCGACGCGCCGGTGGAGCGCGACCTCGGCTGAGGAGTCGCTGGCGCGACCCCGGCTGAGGAGTCGCTGGCGCGACCGGGGGAAGCATCAGGGGCGTCGGCGGGGTTGCTCCCACTGAAGCCGGGTCCAGCCCGACCCACCCGCACCGCTCTGCCGACCCGTACCGCTCTGCTCGCTGCTCGCTCCCGGGGGAAGCCGCATGCCCGACGCCGCCCTGCGGCACCATCTCGGCGGTCGGCGGGCCCATCTCGTCTGGGCCATCGGCGTGCTCGCCTACGGGGTGGCGGTGTTCCACCGGTCGTCGCTGGGCGTGGCCGGCCTCGAGGCGGCCGAGCGCTTCGGCGTCGGCGCCTCCGCGCTGGCGGCCTTCTCGATGGTGCAGCTGCTGGTCTACGCGGCCATGCAGGTGCCGGTCGGGGCGCTGCTGGACCGGTTCGGCTCCCGCCGGCTGCTGCTCGCGGGCGCGACCCTCATGACCGGCGGGCAGCTGCTCTTCGCGCTGGCCGACGAGCTGGGTCCGGCCCTGCTCGCCCGGATCCTGCTGGGCGTAGGTGACGCGATGACGTTCACCGCGGTGCTCCGGCTGGTCGTCTTCTGGTTTCCCCCGCACCGCAACCCGCTGATGGCGCAGCTGACCGGCACCCTCGGCCAGCTCGGCGCGCTCGCCTCAGCGCTGCCCCTGGTGCAGGTGCTGCAGGCCGTCGGCTGGACTCCCGCCTACGCCGGAGCCGCGGTCCTCGGGCTGCTCGTGGCCGTGCTCGTGCTCCTCGTACTGCGGGACACGCCGTACGAGGCGAGCGGGGCGGTCGCGCCGCTCGACTGGGCCGCGGTGCGCGGGCAGCTGCGGCTCGCCTGGCGGGAGCCGGGCACGCAGCTCGGCCTGTGGAGCCACTTCGTCACCCCCTTCTCGGCCGCCGCGTTCCTGCTGCTCTGGGGCTACCCGTTCCTGGTGACGGGGCAGGGGCTCAGCCCCCAGGAGGCGGGCCTGCTCCTCGGCATGCTCACCCTGGGCGGCATCGGCTGCGGGCCCGTGCTCGGCCTGCTGGTGGCCCGCCACCCGTTCCACCGCTCCCGCGTGGTGCTGGGCATCGTGGCGCTGACGGCCGGCGCGTGGACCGTCGTGCTGCTGTGGCCGGGGCGCGCCCCGCTGCCGGTGCTGATCGGCCTGATCGCCGTGCTCGCTGTAGGCGGCCCGGCCTCGATGATCGGCTTCGACTACGCCCGCTCGTTCAACCCGGTCCAGCGGGTGAGCAGCGCGAGCGGCATCGTCAACGTCGGGGGCTTCGTGGCGGCGCTCGTCACGATCGCGCTGATCGGCATCGTGCTCGACCGGTTGACTCCCGCCGGCGCGCCATCGTCACTCGACGCCTACCGCTGGGCCCTCGCCGTGCAGTACCCCCTGTGGCTCCTCGGCGCCACCCAGGTTTGGCGCTACCGCGAGCGGACCCGCCGCGAGCTCGCCGAGCACCGCCCCGAGGCGTACGCGGCAATCCGCCGCGGCCAGATCGTGCAGCCCCTGCCGTGAGTCGGTGGGCCGAGGCCACCGGGGGTGACGAGGGCAGGCGCTACGCCGCCCGCTTCTCCGCCCTCGCCGCCAGCGGGCAGGACGTGCACGGCGAGGCCCGCTTGTGCGCCTCGCTGGTGTCCGCCGGCGCCCGCGTGCTTGACGCGGGCTGCGGCACGGGCCGGGTCGCGATCCGGATCGCCGAGCTCGGCTACGACTGCGTCGGGGTCGATCTCGACCCGTCCATGCTGGCGGAGGCCCGGCGGATCGCCCCCACGATCCCCTGGGTGCTCGCCGACCTCGCCACCCTCGACCTGCCCGCGGCGGGCATCGCCGCCGGCTTCGACCTCGTCGTGGTCGCGGGCAACGTCGTCCCGCTGGTCGCTCCCGGCACCGAGGGGCAGGTGCTCGCCCGGCTCGCCGCGCAGCTGCGCCCCGATGGCACGCTGGTCGCCGGCTTCGGCCTCGACCGGGCGCACCTGCCGCGGGCCGCCGCGATCCTCGACCTGGACGCGTACGACGCCTGGTGCGCGGCCGCGGAGCTGGTCCTCGAGCACCGCTTCGCCACCTGGGACGCCGCGCCGTACGCCGGCGGCGGTTACGCGGTGAGCGTGCACCGCAGCCGTCGGCGACAATGAAGGCCCGAAGATCAGGGCCGAAGACCAGGGCCGCGAAGGGGAGCACGTGTCGGGCGTCGAGGCGGAACTGGAGCGCGAGCAGGCCTACGTCGCCGGGTTGTACGCGCGCCTCGACGAGCTACGGGCGCGCACGGCCGACTCGCTCGCCCAAGTGCGCCGGGCCCGGGCCTCGGGCAGCCCGCAGAACCGCTCCGAGCGCGATGCGTTCGCGACCCTGCACGAGAACCGGCTCGCCCAGCTGACCGCCGTCGAGGACCGCCTGTGCTTCGGGCGGCTCGACCTGCGCCAGGGGGAGCGCCGCTACGTGGGCCGGTTGGGCCTCTCCGACGACGAGCAGCGCCAGCTGCTCGTCGACTGGCGCGCCCCCGCGGCCCGCGAGTTCTACCAGGCCACCGCCGCGTCTCCCGGCGACGTGGTCCGCCGCCGACATCTGGCCACCCGTGGCCGCGACGTCACGGGCATCGAGGACGAGCTGCTCGACCCCGACTCGTTCTCCGCCGACGACCGCGACAGCCTCACCGGCGAGGGGGCGCTGCTCGCCGCGGTGAGCGCCGCGCGGACGGGGCGGATGGGCGACATCGTCGCGACCATCCAGCAGGAGCAGGACCGGGTCATCCGCGACGACCTCGCGGGCGTCCTCGTCGTGCAAGGCGGACCGGGCACGGGCAAGACCGCCGTGGCGCTGCACCGCGCGGCGTACCTGCTCTACACCCATCGCGAGCGGTTGGCGCGCAGTGGGGTGCTGCTCGTCGGGCCGAGCAGCGTCTTCCTGCGCTACATCGAGCAGGTCCTGCCGTCCCTCGGCGAGACGGGCGTGGTGATGTCGACCCTGGGGGAGCTCTTCCCCGGGGTGGCAGCCACCGCCACCGACCCGCCCGAGGTCGCCGCCCTCAAGGGCGACGTACGGATGGCCGCCGTCCTCGCCGCCGCGGTACGCAACCGGCAGCGGGTGCCGGCGGCGCCACTGACCCTGCAGGTCGAGGGACAGACGGTGGTGCTGCGCCCCGAGGCGGTCGCCGCCGCCCGCGCCCGGGCCCGGGCCAGCGGCAAGCCGCACAACCTGGCGCGGGTCGGCTTCGTCCGCGACCTGCTCGACACGCTCGCCACGCAGCTGGCCCGAAGCCTCGGCAGCCGGCTGGGCGACGACGACCGCGCGGACCTCCTGGCCGAGCTGCGCGGCTCGGTCGACGTGCGCCGCGCCCTCAACACCGCCTGGTTGCCCCTGACCCCGCAGCAGCTGCTCGCCGCCCTGTACGCGGACCCGGCCCGGCTGGCGGCCGCGTCGCCCGCGTTGAGCAGGGCCGAGCGCGCGCTGCTGCAGCGACCACGGGACGCGCCCTGGACGGTGGCTGACGCGCCGCTGCTCGACGAGGCCGCGGAGCTGCTCGGTGAGGACGACACCGCGGCCCGGCTGGCCGCCCGACGGGCGGGTGAGGAGCGGCGAGCGGAGCTCGCCTACGCCCGTGAGGTGCTCCAGGGGTCGGGAGCGGCGGCCGGCCTGGTCAGCGCCGAGGCCCTCGCCGACCGGTTCGCGGACGAGGATGACAGCCTCACCGTGGCCGAGCGCGCCGCCCGGGACCGGTCGTGGGCCTACGGGCACGTCGTGGTCGACGAGGCGCAGGAGCTCTCGCCGATGGCCTGGCGGGTGCTCATGCGCCGCTGCCCGAGCCGGTCAATGACGCTCGTCGGCGACGTCGCCCAGACCGGCTCGGCGGCGGGTGCCCGCACCTGGGAGGCGGCGCTCTCGCCCCACGTCGACGGGCGGTGGCGGCTGACCGAGCTGACCGTCAACTACCGGACTCCCGCCCAGGTCATGGCGGTCGCCGCCGCAGTGCTGGCCGCGCACGGCATCGAGGCGAGAGCGCCCCGCTCGGTGCGAGACGGTGACGCGCCTCCCGCTGCCCAGCGCATCCGGGCCGGCGACGCCGACGAGGTCCGCGACGTCGTCCGCGCCGAGCTTGCCGCCCTCGGGCGCGGGCGGCTGGCGGTGCTCATCCCCCGCGCCGGCTGGGAGGCGTTACCCGAGAAGCTGGCTGCGGGACTGCCGGAGGTCACGGTGGCCGGCGGTTCCGCGGCGCTCGACGCCCAGGTCGCCGTACTGACGGTCGGCGAGGCCAAGGGCCTGGAGTTCGACGTCGTCGTGCTGCTCGAACCGGCTGTCATCCTCGGCGAGGCGCCCCGGGGGGCGAACGACCTCTACGTCGCGCTGACCCGGCCGACGCAGCGGCTGCGCGTGCTGCACAGCGGCGACCTGCCCGCCGGGCTGCGCTCCCTGCCGTCGGTGGCGGCCGGTGAGGTGCAAGGATCGAGGCCATGACGGAGACCCCGAACGAGTCCGAGCCGGGCGGCGACGACGTGCGCCGGCGCTTCCGCGAGGCGCTCGAGCGCAAGCAGGGCAAGGGCGCCACGCACGCCCAGGGCACCACCGGTGGCAGTGGCAAGACCGTGGGCCCGTCGAGCAACGAGAAGCGGCAGCGGCAGTTCCGCCGCAAGTCCGGCGGCTGACGCACCCCTCGGACACCGGCCCGAGCGCCCGCAGGGCGCAGACGAGGCCGGCAGCCGCTGCATTTCGTCGCCTTGAGAGCTGACGACACATCCGGCGTGCCGCCCGGGCTGGCCTGGGCCCACCTGCACAGGCCGCCCCCGCACACCCCGCGCCGTCTGCCTCGCCCGCGCCGTATGTGTCGCCAGCTCTCAAGCATGCATTTTCGACCGCCACCTACCCGGGGCCCCCGGCCCGGGAAGGATCAGTCGCCGGTGGGCCGCTGCCGTCGGGTCTCGTGCGCGAGGAAGCGCTCCAACTCGGCGCCGAGCTCGTCGGCGGTGGGCAGCGGGCGGTCCTCGGCGAGGAGGCTGGCCGGGCCACGGCCGCGCACGACGGCGTCGTACTGCTCCTCGAGCCCCCGCACCACGGCCAGGACCTCGGGTGAGCCGCCCACCTGCTCGTCCACCGCCGCCCGCGTCTCCTGCGCAGCGGCTCGGAGCGAAGCAGTCGGCAGCACCAGCCCGGAGGCCCGCGCGACCGTGTCCAGCAGGGCCTCGGCGACGTCGGGATACTCCGCCTGGGCCAGGTAGTGCGGCACGTGCACGGCGAAGCCGAGCGCGGCGTGGCCTGCCTGTCCGAGGCGGTATTCGAGCACGTGACCGACACTGGCCGGCACCTGCACCGAGGAGATCCACGGCTCGTGGCCCGCGACCAGCTCGGGCTTGGTCGCGTGCGCGGTCAGTCCGATCGGGCGGGTGTGCGGAACCGCCATCGGGATGGCGTTCAGGCCGATGGTGGCGCTCACCTCGAACCGCTCGACGAGCTGGCGCACCGCGGCGACGAAGCGCTCCCACTGCACGTCCGGCTCGGGCCCGCTGAGCAGCAGGAACGAGGTCCCGGCGCCGTCGCGCATGTGGTGCAGCGCCAGGGCGGGGGCGTCGTAGGACTCCCAGCGGTTCTCGACGAAGAGCATCGCGGGCCGGCGCGCCCGGTAGTCGTACAGCTGGTCGACGTCGAAGGTCGCCACCAGATCGTGCTCGAGGGAGGTGAGCAACTGCTCGCGCGCCAGCCGCACGCCCCCGCCGGCGTCGATGAAGCCGTCGAGGGCCTGCAGGAGCACCGGGCGATCGAGGGTGGGCAGTGTCGGTGCGAGTTCGTAGAGCTCCCCTGCGTCGAGCACGGGGCCCTCCTCAAGGCTGGCGGTCGGACGTCGATGCTCCCGCGACAACGTCTCGCGGCACCCATTGCATCCCGTCCCGCCGCTCTTTCGCCGGGGACACGCACGATGGACACGCACGATGGACAGGTGCACGCGCGATCCACCCGTCCCGACCGGCTCGTCGACGACCTCGCCGACTGGATCGCGGCGACCGCACCCGAGCGCTGGCTCCGGGTCGCCATCGACGGAGCCCCTCCGGCCGCGCCGGGCGAGCTGGCCGACGCCCTCGTCGACCCGGTACGCCGCCGCGGGCGGCCCGTCGTCCGGGTCGTGGCCGCTGACTTCCTGCGCCCGGCCTCCCTGCGGCTGGAGCGGGGACGGACCGACCCCGACGCGTACTACGAGGACCGCCTCGACTTCGCCGCCCTCGCCCGCGAGGTGCTCGCGCCGCTGGCGCCCGGGGGGACGGGCCGCTACCTGCCGAGCCGGTGGGACACGCGGGCCGACCGGGCGACGCGCGCTGCGTACCGGATCGCCCCACCCCGAGCCGTCCTGCTGCTCGACGGGGAGCTGCTGCTCGGGCGCGGGCTGCCGCTCGACTCGACCGTGCACCTCGCCCTGAGCCCGGCCGCCCTCGCCCGGCGGGTAGATTCCGCCTGCCGCTGGGTCCTGCCCGCGTACGAGCGCTACTCGCTGGTGGTGAGACCCCAGGAGACGGCTGACGTCGTGGTGCGGGTGGACGACCCCCGCCGGCCCGCCCTCGTCCTGCGCGATCCGCCACCGTCTGCCGGCTGCCGCTGAGCGGCCGCGTTGCTCCGTTCGGCCGAAAGCGGTGTTCGGCCGCCGAGGGCCGATCTAGCGTCGGAGGTCGGCAGGCCGGCGGCGACGGGGGAGGCGGCGATGGCGCACGACATGGGGGAGCAGCAGGAGCCGGACGAGTTGCCGGACGCGGGTGCGCGTCCGGGCCGGAGCGCGCCGGGCCGGCACGCCGCCGGCTCCCGCGCGTCGCGGTCCGCTCCTGCTCCCACCGCGGGGCACCGCTCGATCGCGATCGAGCCGCCCCGCCCCGGAGCTGCCCGAGCCGAGAACGCGACGCTGCCGGTGGCGTCAGGCAGCGGCCTGCGCGGGAGCCGGGGGCTCACCTCGGAGTCCCTCACCCCCGAGCGGGTCCTGCGCACCCGCGCCGAGCGGCCCGTGGGCGGCTGGCGCGCGCTGGTGTACGGCGCGACCGGCGGTCGCCTCAACCCGGGACCGTCGCTCGGGCAGCTGCGCCAGCGCCAGCTCGACGGGCGCATCCGGACGCCCGTCGCCGGCTGCCACCGGCTCGCCGTGATCAGCCTGAAGGGCGGGGTGGGCAAGACGACCACGACCACGGCCCTGGGAGCGACCCTGGCGTCCGTGCGCGGTGACCGAGTGATCGCGATCGACGCGAATCCCGACCGGGGGACGCTGGGCGAGAAGCTGCACCGGGAGACGCCCGCCACCGTGCGCGACCTGCTGGCCGCGGCCGGGTCGATCGAGCGGTACGCCGACGTGCGGCCCTTCACGTCCCAGGCCCGCTCCCGGCTCGAGGTGCTCGCCTCGGACGCCGACCCCACCGTCTCGCAGGCCTTCGGCGAGGACGACTACCGGCGCGTGCTCGACATCCTCGAGCGCTACTACAACCTGATCCTCACCGACTGCGGCACCGGCCTGCTGCACAGCGCAATGGCGGGGGTGCTCTCGGCCGCCGACTCCCTCGTCCTGGTGAGCTCGCCGAGCCTGGACGGCGCCCGCAGCGCGAGTGCCACCCTCGACTGGCTCGAGGCCCACGACTACGGCGAACTCGCCCGCAACGCCGTGGCCGTGATCTCCGGGGTGCGGCCGGGCCGGGGCGCCGTCGACCTCGACCGCCTCGAGGAGCACTTCGCCGCCCGCTGCCGGGTCGTGGTGCGGGTGCCCTACGACGCGCACCTCGAGGCCGGCGCCACCGTGGAGCTTGACGAGCTGCACGAGGGGACCCGGGAGGCGTACCGCCAGCTGGGGGCCGTCGTCGGCGACGGCTTCGGCCCGGGCCGCCCAGGGTCCCCCGACTAGGCTCGGTGCCGTGATCGCCCCTGGTGCGCTGACCCGCTATCGCGTGCTGGCCTTCGCCACCGGGGTGCTGCTGCTGGTGCTGGTCTTCGTCGCCGTCCCGCTGGAGTACTGGGGCCACGACGACACGCTGGTCACGATCGTGGGCCCCATCCACGGCTGGCTCTACTTCGGCTATCTGGTGACCGCCCTGATGCTGGCCTACCAGGTCCGCTGGAGCGTCGGGCGCACCCTGCTGATCCTGCTCGCCGGCACGGTCCCCTTCGCTTCGTTCTACGCCGAGCGGGTCGTGGTGCGCGACGTGCGGCCCCGGCTCCGGGAGCCATCCTCCGCCTGAGCCGCACGCCGCTCGCGGGCGGCGCTGCGCACCGACAGGGCCCAGAAGCCGACCGCCGCGCCCGCGAACAGCCACCACTGGCCGGCGTACGACAGGTTGCGCAGCGCGCTGACCCGGTCATCCCCGAGCGGGGGCCCGGACGCCACCGCGACCGGGCCGGTCGCGGTGCCGGGCTCCTGCGCGGTGAGGGCGACGTACCCCTCGTGCAGCGCCCCGGGCGGATAGGGCCAGCGTCGCATCAGCTCGGAAGTGGCGACGAACGCCACCTGCCCCGCCGGCAGCTCCACGGCCTGCTGCGCGCGGCCGGCGCGCTCGGGCTCCGAGGGCTGCAGCACCCCCGTCACCGTCACCGGGCCCGCCGGCACCGTCAGCCGGGGGTCGTCCGGGCCGGCGACCCAGCCGCGGCGCACCGGCACGACCGCGCCGTCGGCGGTGAGCAGGGGCGTCACGACGTACGCGCCCTCCCGCCCGTCGAGCTCCCGGCCGGGCACGAGCAGCTGCTGCGCGGCGTCGTAGCGTCCCGACGCGCTGACCGGCCGGCTGGCCACGTCGCGTCCCAGCGGCCGGCCCGGCCCGGTCAGCGAGCCGAGCGGCACCGGAGCCGCCTGCCCGGCGCCCGCCTCGGCGGCCGGGCGGGCGTCGCCGCGGTAGGAGTCGAGCTGCCACTTCCCCAGCAGGACGAAGGCGACCGCCACGCCGACCACCGCGGCGTGCAGGGCGAGCCACCGCGGTGTCAGCAGGAAGCGGTACACCCCACCCACGCTAATTCACGCCCGGGGGGCGGCTCGGGCCGGCGCTAGCGGCCGCACAGGGAGGACAGGTCGCCGGAGTAGGCGAGGGTGATCCGCTGGCCCCGGCACAGCGACGAGGCTGCCGGCGCCCCCGCCGAGTCGGCGTCCGACCGCGCGTCCGACTGCGCGCCCGACTGCGCGCCGAGCAGCGAGGAGAACAGGCCGGGCCGCTCCTGCCGGTCCACGGCGGCGTCGTCGGCCGGCACGCCGTTGATCTCCGCGGCCCGGCGATAGGCGGTGATCTGGTCGCCGACGGAGTCGACGAGGCCGAGCTCGACCGCTCGCTGCGGGCTGTAGAGGTGCGCGCCGACGACGTCGCGGATGGTCGAGCCCGGGATGCCCCGTCCGCTCGCCACCCGGTCGACGAACTGGGTGTACTCCTGCTGCAGGCCGCTCACGAGGACCGCGCGCTCCTCGGGCGTGATGTCGCGGAACGGGTTGCCCAGGTCCTTCCCCTTGCCCGCGGAGAGGTATTCCTGAGTGATGCCCCCCTTGGTCTGCACGCCCGGGGTGAACAGGGAGCCGCTGTAGCCGACGACGCCCTTGTAGCGCTCGAACGGCCCCATGATCACGCCGATGCTCCCGGTGAGGGTGCCGTAGTCGGTGATGACCTCGTCGGCCCCGGACATGGCGTACATCCCGCCGGACGCCGACATGCTCTGCACGAACGCGACGACCTTGTTGCCCGTGCGCTTCTGGTAGCGCTCGACGGCGTCGGCGATGGCGCGCGCACCGTAGATCGTGCCGCCCGGGGTGTTCATCTCGAGGACCACGCCGTCGTACTCCTCGGCGTCCAGGTCGTCGAGGGTGCGGGCGATCTCGTACCCGTACGCCGCGGCACCGAAGCCGCCTTCGGACTCGTGGCCGTAGATGACCCCCTGCACGGGAATCGCGAGGAGCTGGTGGCCGGCGGCAACGTCGCCCCAGACCCGCTGCACCGAGGGGCCGGACGTGCCTCCGGGCGCAGCCGCGGCGGCGACGACCAGCGTCGCGATCAGCCCGACGAGGGCGAGCACGGTGCCCAGGGCGGCCACCAGGCCCACGCCGAGGGCGGCACCGGCCCCGACCTTGAAGCCGGTCGAGAAAGGCCGCTGCGCCCTCGGCGCCATCGGCGGGGGCAGCGGCGGGCCGGACAGCGGCGGGCCGGGCCACGGGGGCGGGACGGACGGCGACGGGGAGGAGCTCGGGGCCGGCGAGGGGCGCGGGGCGGTCGGGGGCGGCTGGCGGTACGGGTCCTCGGTCATGCGGCTCTCCAGCAAGGAATCGGAAACCGGGGATCGTACGGCGTCCGACCATGTCGGCAGCGGGTCGCGGCGCCCGAGGGGTCACGCGCCGCGCTGGGAGCCGGCGTACGCGGCGCGGCGCACCTGGGCGAGCAGGCCACGAGGCCGCAGGCCCGGCACGGTGTTGGTGTGCAGGAAGCGCAGCGCGCCGCTGTCGCCTCGAGCCGGGCCGCGCAGCTCGAGGCTTCCGAGGGGCAGCAGCGGCCCGCGCAGCCCGGCGAGGGAGAGCGTGAAGACGAGGGGGTGCGCCGCGGCCGCCGCGTCGAGCCGGGCCAGCGAGGACGCCAGGGGCGCGGTCGGGGCCTGCGGGCGGGCCACGAAGAGCCGGGCCCGGCCGGCCACGTCGTAGCGCATCAGCGAGCTGTAGGTG
>JALYMT010000075.1 GCA_030773555.1 Actinomycetota bacterium
CCGCATCTGCGAGCAGGCCTGCCGCCAGGCCCACGACGCACTCGGTCAGCTCCAGCCAGCCGGGAACCAGCAGGTCGACCTGGACGCCCCCAGCCAGGCGGCCCCGCAGATCAGCTGACTGTATGCACCTGCGACGGTGGGGGGCAGCGGGGATGCTCCCGGGCGAGCGCGTTGATCCCCGACAGAAGGGGGGACTGCGGTGGGCGGGGCATCGGTGGCGTTGCTGACGCCACCGAAGGCGGCGCTGCTGCGCGTCCTCGGTGTCCTCGTGCTGTTGATCGGGCTGCTCGGCATGCACGCTCTGGCTTCTCCCATCGACGGTCCCGCCTCTTCGCCAGGCGGGTACGGGTTGGCCGGGCACGGGTTGGCCGGGCACGGGTTGGCCGGGCATGGGTGGGTCGGGCATGGGTGGGTCGGGCACGGCGCGCAGCCTGCGACGGCGCCGCCCGGGATGTCCTCGCCGGCTGGCCACCTCGGGCCCGCCGAGGCGGGGTCTGGCCCGTCGGCGTGCTGCGGGCACCTGGACGGACCCTCGATGCCGGTCGTCGCGCTGGCGGAGCCGGCCGCCGCGCCGTCCGGGTCCGCCCCGTACGACTCCACGTCTGGAATGCACGTCGGGCAGCTGTGCTTGGCGGTCTTCACGGGGCTGGCCCTGGGTACGCTGCTGCTGGCCCGCGCGCGGACGCGGTTCCGACTGGCCCCGCCGCCCCCACTGATTCCTACCCTGGCGGCCCGGGCGCGGCGATTGCCGCCCGGCCCGTCGCTGGCCGCCCTGACGGGGCTGCGGATCTAGGGCGGCCGAGGAAGAACCCTCGACCGGCCACAGACCCGCAGACCACCTTCATTCGACAGGAGATCCCGACCGATGAGCTCCACTCCCCGTTCCACCGGCCGCCTCGCCGCGCCCGCGGTCGGCCTCGCCGCTGCGCTGCTGCTCGCCGCCTGCGGCGGCACGGCGACGACGTCCGGCGCGGCCGACAGCGGGTCCCCTGCGCCCGCCGCCAGCTCCGCTCCCGGCGGACACGGCGCGGGTGCGGCCTCCAACAGCGCCCCGGCGCATGGCGCCGCCGCCGCCTCACCCTCGGCAAGCCCGGCCAGCCCGGCCAGCCCGGGCTCGGCGGGCAGCTCGGCGAGTTCGACAGGTTCGCCGGCCGCGGCCGCACACAACGCCCAGGACGTGTCCTTCGCCCAGGACATGATCCCCCACCACGCGTCCGCGATCGCGATGGCCAAGCTCGCCGAGTCCCGCGCGGGCAGCGCGGAGGTCAAGGAGCTCGCCGAGCGCATCGAGGCGGCCCAGGACCCGGAGATCCAGACCATGACCGGCTGGCTGCGCTCCTGGAGCGAAAAGGTCCCGGACACCTCCGCAGCCATGGGCCACGCCGAGATGGGCCACGACATGCCCGGCATGGAGGACATGGGCATGAACCCCGACGAGATGCGCAAGCTGAAGGCCGCCCGCGGGGCGAAGTTCGACCGCATGTTCCTGGAGATGATGACCCGCCACCACCAGGGCGCGCTCGACATGGCCGAGCAGGAGCAGGCGACGGGCCAGTTCCCGGCCGCGAAGGAGCTCGCCCGGTCCATCGCGGACAGCCAGACCGCGGAGATCGAGGAGATGCGCCAGCTGCTCGAGCAGTTGTAGCTCCCAAGCAACGATCACCCGGTGCACGGCCTGCGGGCCCGGGGTCTCCCGGGCCCGCAGGCCTGTCACCGCGGCCGCGGCCACGGGCCCCGGTCACAGCCCCGGACCAGGGAACGGACAGCCCCGATCCCCGCCGAACGTGCACCCTGGAGGCCGCCTCGACGCCGCCATGCCGCACTGCCCAGGAGGAGCGATGACCGGCCGGAAGGACGACGCCGAGCCCCCGTCCTCGCCAAACAACACGACGAAGGGACCGAAGGCCGCCGCTACCTCGGCCTCGACGTCAACACCGCTGCCACATCCGCCCGGTCACCGCCACCGGCGACCACGCCGAGGAGATGACCCAAACCGCCATTCCGGCGCTCAGCGCCTCACCCAACAAGAAGATCACGCGCCAGCCGTCACACACCACGCCAGCGGACTTGCCCTCCCTCACAAGGCACTGACGGGCGTGGAGCGGCTGACTGACGCCCTCGCCCTGCCGCCCATGATCGGCGGCCAACCCGACTGTCCCAGCGCGGAGGTTCTCTGTCAGGTTCTACGCTCGTCCCGGGCCGCTGGGGTATGACGAAAAGTCCCTTTGCCCTGATTACCGCGTCCTGCTCGGCATCCGCGGGAAGGCGATCATGGTGGTTTGGGAACGGTGCCCGGGTTGTGTGCGGTAGGGCGTGGTCCAGCTCAGCTCGATAACTCTCGAGGTGCTCCTCGGCGCGTCGGTGTGAAGGGGCGTGGTCAACGGCCCCGGTTCACGCCCGAGTCAACAATGCGCAGCGAGGAGTTCCGGTCAGGAGTTCCACGTGGTGTGCATCCAGCCGAGCAGCAGGGGCCACAGGTTCCGGTGGGCGCTCTGTCCGACTAGGACGCCGACGTGCTGCAGCGCGACTCCGACGTCCCCGTGGTAGTGCAGTACCTGCTTGTTCCTGCTGGCGGCCGCATCGTGGAACGCCAGCACTGAGCGCGGCGGCACCACGACACTGCGCGGATCGAGCACGTTCACCATCGGAGCGGTCACCGACCCCGGCCCAACCTGAGCGCCGGAGATTGGCAGCGCGCCAGTTATGAGCTCGTCGCGGTGGTAGAGCCGCTCGATGACGTCGTCGAACAGCCGGCCTGGCAGGGCGAGCTCATCCAGCGTCCAGCGCTGCACCCGCAGATGCGTGGCCAGCGCGGCCGGGTCGGGAAGGCTGTGGGCCAGGTCGACGTACCGCTCGACCTGAAACGTCCGGGGGGCGGCGGCAGCGCTGACCGCATCAAGAAACGACCCGGCAACTCCCTGCCCCGGGGAGCGCAGCCAGGCCGCGGGAGGGGCGGCGGTCACCAGCGGGGCGAAGGCGCCGGCGTCCGTACCGAAGCGCAGCGGTGCCTCGAGCAGCACCAGCCCGGCGACCCGCTGCGGGCGGCGCGCCGCGTAGATCGCGGCGAGCGTGCCGCCGAGGCTGTGCCCGGCCAGCAGCGCTCGATCGGCCCCGGTCTGCTCGTGCACCTCCTGCAGGCAGGCGGTCAGCAGTATGTCCGCGTAGGCCTCTAGGCCGCGTTTCTGCTCGTCGGGGCCGGGGTCGGTCCACTCGACGAGGAAGACCCGCAGACCGGCCGCCAGGCAGCGGGCCGCCACGCTGCGGCCGGGCTGCAGGTCCCAGATGTACCACCGCTTGATCGGCGCGGGCACCAGCAGCACCACCGGACCCATCGCGGACTCACTCAGGAGAGTAGCCCCGCAGTCGCACCCCTGGCGCAGGCTCGACCACCTGGCACGGGGTGGTCCGGGGGCCGGCGCCGAGCGCGTCGAGCACGCGGCCGGACCGGCGGCGGGCGGCGTCGAGCTGGTGCAGCGCCACCTGGCCCGTAGCCCCCGGCCACCGCGCTGCTCGACCGAGCACCCCTACCTCTTCCCGATGCCGTACTGCGCGACCAACGCTAACCAGCGCCCTTGCACGCGGCCGTCGCCGGACTCCGCCGCGCCATGGCCCGGCCGAGCACCGGAGCCGAGAGGGCTCGGCGCAGCACCAAGGGCGTGTCGGCCAAGCGGTCCTGGGCAGCTCGCCGCGCCGGTAGAGGCAAGCAGCGCAGGTGCGAGGTGCGCTACGACGAGTTCGTGAAGGCGGTGCAGGACAGCTCCGGCATCAATACGCGTGAGCACGCCGAGCGGGCGGTGCGGGCGAGGCTGGAGGTGCTCGGGCAGCGGGTGGCCGGCGGTGAGGTCAAGGATTTGGCCGCCCAGCTGCCGGCGGAGCTGAAGGAGGCGATGCGGGGCAGTGGAGCCGGGGAGTCGTTCGGCCTGGGGGAGTTCTACCGGCGGGTCGCGCAGCGGGCGGGCCAGGGCTGCATCGAGCCCAGGCCCGCCAGCACGCCCGCGCTACCGTAGCCGGCCTGAAGTCGTACGTGTCGGCCGGCGAGCTCGCCGACGTGCAGAGTCAGCTGCCCGACGAGTACGGAGATCTCCTCGCCACGGATGGCGCCGTCCACGAGAGACCGGTAGGACAGGAGCGACGGCATGGCCGACGTCGATGCGATGCGTGCGCTGGCGCAGCCGCTGGTCACTCCGGCCGACCTCGACCCGCTGCTCGAGCGGATCGGCGACGCGCACTACGTGCTGCTCGGGGAGGCCTCCCACGGCACCGCCGAGTACTACTCCTGGCGGGCGGAGATCACCCGGCGGCTCGTTGCCGAGCAGGGTTTCTCCTTCGTCGCGGTGGAGGGCGCCTGGCCGGACTGCTACCGGGTCAACCGCTGCGTGAAGCACGGCGGGGAGGTGCCGGCCGACCCGCGGGAGGTGCTCGACGGCTACGAGCGCTGGCCGACGTGGATGTGGGCCAACGAGGAGGTGGTCGACTTCGCCCGCTGGCTGCGCGAGCACAACGCGGGCAGGTCGTACGGGGAGATGGTGGGTTTCTACGGCCTCGACGTCTACAGCCTGTGGGACTCCATCCGGGCGCTCACCGACTACCTCCAGGCGCACGACCCGGAGCACGTCGAGGCGGCGCGGGCGGCGCTGCGCTGCTTCGAGCCCTATCGGGAGGATCCGCAGGGCTACGCCTGGGCCACGCACGCCTCCCCGTGCAGCTGCCAGGAAGCCGCCGCGACGCTGACCCAGCGCCTCAGTGCCGACGGGCAGCGGCCTGACGGCCAGCGACCCGACGGCGAAGACCCGGAGGCGCGCTTCGCCGCGGAGCAGAACGCTGCGGTGGTCGCCGGCGCGGAGCGCTACTACCGCACGATGGTCGAGGGCCGGGCGGAGTCGTGGAACGTGCGGGACCGGCACATGACCGACACCCTCGACCGGCTCATGGCCCGCCACGGCGAGGCGGCGAGGGCGGTGGTGTGGGAGCACAACACGCACCTCGGCGACGCCCGCTACACCGACATGGCCGCCGGCGGCATGGTCAACGTCGGTCAGCTCGTCCGCGAGCGGCACGGCGAGCGCGACGTGGTGATCGTCGGCTTCGGTGGGCACCGCGGCCGGGTGATCGCCGCCCGGTCCTGGGGGGCGCAGATGCAGCGCATGCCAGTGCCCCCCGCCCGCGAGGGCAGCATCGAGGCCCGGCTGCACTCCGCCGGCCTGGACTCGGCGCTGTTCGTCTTCCCGCCCCGGGACCAGCAACCGGCCTGGCTGCGGGAGGAGCTCGACCACCGGGCGATCGGGGTCGTCTACGCCCCGCACCGAGAGCGGCGGGGCAACTACGTGCCCACCGTGCTCGGCTCCCGCTACGACGCGTTCCTGTACGTCGGCGTCACCGACGCCCTGCACCCCCTGCATCTCGAGCCGGAGGCTGCGAGCGGGGAGGCGCAGACCTACCCGTCCGCCGTCTGACACCGCACCAGCGCGCCCGCCGTGGCAGCGGAGGTCGGCGGCGGCAGCGGTTCGACCGTGACGGCCGGGTGGGCGGCGAGTCCGGCCAGGGCCGTTGTGACGGGC
>JALYMT010000076.1 GCA_030773555.1 Actinomycetota bacterium
GCGGCCTGCTGCTGGGCGGCCTGCTGCTGGGGCGCGGCCGGCCGGGCACTGCTGGGACGAGAGCCGGCCGGCAGGTCGGCCGCGGTCTCCGCCTGGCGCAGCGCCTCCTCGTAGGCCCGCTCGGCTGCACGGATCAGCTCGTCCTGCTGGCGGCTGAGGTGCTGCAGCCGCTCGGTGCGCATCGAGGCCGCCGTCCGGGTGGCCTTCTCGTAGTCACCCACGGCCGCCCGGACGGCCTCGACCCGGGCGGCGGTGGCGTCGTAGACGGTCTGGGCGTGCCCGGTGGCGGTGGCCCGGATGCGCTCCGCCCGGGCCACGGCCGAGGCCTCCGCCTCGGCCGCTGCCTTGACCGCCTCGGCGTGCGCGGTCTCGGCGGCAGCGATCATCCGGTCGTAGGTTTGCTCGTTGCTCCGGTTGTTCTCGGCCTCGGCCTCGCGCAGGCCCTGCTCGAACTCCGTGCTCGCCCGCCGGATCGCGGCGTCGTAGCCCTCCGCAGCCGCCTTGGTGGCCGCGCTGCGTCCGTCGGCCGCCTGGCGCAAGGCCTCGTCCTCGCGGCTGGCAAGCTCCTTGAGACCCTCGGCCCGGGTGACCGTCGCCGCTCGCAGGGCCTCGGCCCGCGCCTCCTGGGCCATGCGCACCGCCGCGGCCTGCGCGGCGGCGCGCCGAGCGGCCTCCTCTGCCGACTTCATGGCTTCCTCACGGACGGCGCCAGCTGCCCGGACGGCCTCGTCCTGAGCGACCGCCGTCTCCAGCGTCGGAAACTCGATCCGGCTCATCCGGAACCTCCTGCAACGAACGGGGAAGAGCGCGGCTACTGTGCCGTTCACCAACGCTGCGTAAGGACTCCAACACGCTATGATCTGAGGATTCTTCGTCCGCCGCTACTCGTTGCCGGGAGCGGCGCTGATGTCGGCCAGCGCGCTGTCGGCGTCGCGCTCGATCGCTAGGTCCCCGAGGCTCACGATGCCGACCGCGGACTCCCCCTCCACCACGGGCAGCCGGCGGACCGCGTTGCTGCGCAGGAGCTGATTGGCCTGCTCGATCGAGGTGTCCGGGCCGACGGTCACCAGCTGGCCGGAGCTGTACGCGTCGCTCACCAGGGTCGAGGGGGGCTTGTCATCGGCCACGACCCGCACGGCAATGTCACGGTCGGTGATGATGCCGTCGACGCGGCCGTCGACGGTGACGACGAGCGCGCCGGTGTCGTGCACCCGCATCAGGCGGGCGGCCTCCGCCACCGTCGAGATGGACTCGACGGTGGCGGGATTGCGGGTCATGACCTCTGCCACGGTGCTGGCCACGGCGACCTCTCTTTTCCGCATCTTGTTCCGCAGGAAATGCAAGCGGATTCCGGGTCGGCACTACCCCCGCTGGAGGCCGGGGCAAACGCGCCGCCCGGTCGTGTCCGGGATGCCGCACGGGGTAGGAGCGGAGCAGGACAGGAGCCGCGCGACCGCGGCCTCCCACGCGCAGCGAGGAGCGAGATGAGCCAGCCGAACGAGCCCGGCGCTGAGCAGCCGATCGACGCCGAGGAGTACGACCCGGAGCACGCCTCCTCCGAGCGCGCCGCCGAGACTCCTGCCCAAGCCGATGCGGAGCAGATGGAGAGCGCACTGCGCGAGCGGGGTCCCCTCGCCCCCGGCGACGCGTACGCGAAGCAGCGGCGCGTGCAGGCGACCGAACCCGGGCCGGGCACGTCGCTGACCTGAGCTCTGCCGCCGGCCCCACCTCGGCTGCCCGGGCCGGGGACGATTTCGAACCGGTATCCGTTGAGCCGGAAGGTTTCGGTGGCGAACCGCGTTCTACCACCGACTACCAACCGTCGCTTCGGACGGATTCTCTCTTTCTTCACAGCGAGGAGCAGGGCACCATGGCGCGTCGCACGTCGACAGCGACACTTCCGGGCCGGGCCCGGGCCGCTGACCCGACCGTCGAGACGGCCCCCGCGCCCCTCGAGCTGACGAGTCCCGTCGAGGCCCCGACGGCGGGGCCGGCTCCCGCGGCGCAGGCGAGCGCGCAGCCGCCCGAGGAGCTCGTCGAGGTCGTCGAGGTTCTCGACCTCGACGAGGAGGCGGTCACCACCGACCCGGTGCGCGCCTATCTGACCGAGATCGGCCGCACACCCCTGCTCGACGCCGCCGCCGAGGTCGACCTGGCCAAGCGCATCGAGGCGGGCCTGTACGCCACCGAGCGCCTGCGCCAGGCCGAGGCCGGCGAGGCCGAGCTGAGTGAGCCGCTGCGCCGGGATCTGCGCCTGGTCGCCGCCGACGGGTGCACCGCGAAGGCGCACATGCTGCGCGCCAATCTCCGCCTCGTCGTATCGGTCGCGAAGAAGCACACCCATCGGGGGCTGCCGTTCCTCGACGTCGTGCAGGAGGGCAACCTCGGGCTCATCCGGGCGGTCGAGAAGTTCGACTACCAGAAGGGCTACAAGTTCTCCACTTACGCGATGTGGTGGATCCGGCAGGCGATCAGCCGCGGGCTGGCCGAGCAGGCCCGCACCATCCGGCTGCCCGTGCACGTGGCCGAAGACGTGAACAAGTTGGCCCGCATCAACCGCGACCTGTCCCAGGACCTGGGCCGGGAGCCCACGCTCGAGGAGCTGTCGGCGGCGATGCAGATGCCGCTGGAGAAGGTCGCCGACCTGCGCCGCGTCAGCCGCGACACGATGAGCCTCGACAGCCCGGTGGGCGACGACGGCGACGCGACCATCGGCGACCTCGTCGTCGAGACCGACGCGCCGGCCGCAGCCGACGCGGTCGAGCAGCGCCTACTGACCGCCCAGGTGGCCCGGGTCGTCGATACCCTGCCGGCCCGCGAGGCGACGATCGTGCGGCTGCGCTACGGCCTCGGCGACGGGCAGCCGCGCAGTCTGGAGGAGATCGGCAAGCACCTCGGCCTCACCCGCGAGCGCATCCGCCAGCTCGAGAAGGAAGCGCTGGCGAAGCTGCGCTCCCAGCAGACCGACGAGCTGCTCGAGTACGCCAGCTGAGCCCCTGTGCGGACCCGCCCCGGTGGCGGGCCCGTCAGCGGTCGCAGGGCTCGCCGTCGACGGTGATCGACACCCGCTCGGGGAAGAAGCTGAGGTAGTTCTCGACCTGCTCGGCCTCGCGGAGCGGCTCGGCGTAGCACCAGGCGGCGTCCTCGACGAGGGTGCCGCCGACCCGGACGCTGCAATAGTCGGCTCTGCCCTTGTAGGGGCAGATGCTTTCGCTCGTAGTCGCTTCGAGGTACTTCTCCTCGATGTCGTCCGGCGGCAGGTACCACCGCACCGGAAGGCCGGTCTCGAACACGCCCACCGGCCGGGTCGTGTCGGCGACGGTCTGCCCGGCCACCTGTACGACGACGTGCCGGGAGCTGGCGCGGGTGTCCACCCGGTGGAAGGGGTCCCGCGGGTGCCCCAGCAGCCGCTCGTCCTCCTCGTACCACGCGTCCACCCGGTCGAGGTAGAAGGCGACCAGGTCGCCCAGCGGTGGTGCCCCCGGCAGCGGGTCCCGGTAGTGCCAGACGGCGTCCTCGACGAGCCGGTCGCCGACGCGCAGGGAGTAGTACGACGCGTCGCCCTTGTACGGGCAGTACGTCGTGGTGTCGCTGGGCACGAGCGAGTCCGGCCGCACGTCGGCGAGCGGGAGATACCACTGCGGTAGCAGCCCGGTCTCGTGGAGCAGCCGCGCCCGCCAGGTGTCGACGACGGTCTCGCCGCCGAGCGTGCCCCGGATCCGCTGGTCGAGCTCGTGCAGGTAGAGCACGTGCTTCGGCGCCGCGCCGAGGTCGAAGTTCAGTGCACCGCGGAGCGGCTTGGCGAAGGGACCGGTCCCGAGGGTCAACGACATGGACGCGTCGTACCCCGCGCCGTGCCCTCACTGCAGCGGAACCGGCGGCTGCACCCACCACGGCTCATCGAGCACCTCGACGCGCGTCACCCACTTGACCCACCAGAAGCCGCGCCGGCCGGGCGCGACGAGCCGCACCGGCGCTCCGTGCCCCGCCGAGAGCGGCGCCCCGCCGACGGCGGTGGCGAGCAGCAGGTGTGGGGTGTCGCGCAGCGGCAGCCGGCGCCGATAGCCCGTCACCGACACCACCTCGACGCTCTGCCCGCGCAGCTCCCCGCCGGGAGATAGCGCCGCGAGCAGGAGGTCGAGTCGCGCCCCGCGCCACACCTGCTCGGCGTACCAGCCGCCGGTGCAGTCGAGCACGGCGCGCACCTCGGTGTCCGCGGGCAGCTGCGCGTACGGGATGCGGTGCTCCTCGTCGCCCAGGCGCACGAGGAGCTCGCCGCCCGCCGCGTCGTCGGCGGGGACGGTGTCGGTGAACCACTGGGTGACCGGCATGAGCCGGGGTGCGCCGCTGCCGACCTCGGAGGAGCCGGTGGCGCGGCGGGCACGGCCGGGCAGGCGCAGCAGCGTGAGCGCCCCCTCCACCGCCGCGTACGCCGCCAGCGCACCGCCGCCGAGCAGGGCGCCCCGCAGGGCGACGCGGCGGCTGAGGTCGGTCGCCCGGGGGCGTTGCGGGTGGTCGCGGACGTGGGTGACGAGGAACGGCACGGCCAGCAGGGCCGCGCCCACGTGCACCTGCAAGGGGACAACACCGAGCACCGCGCGGAAGCCGACGAAGGCCTGGGCGAAGCCGGCGACCAGCGTGACGACCAGCAGGGCCGCGAGGACGGCACCGGCGCTGCCGAGGCTCCCCGCCCCGCGGGCCCGGGCGCCGCGGACCACGACCCGCTTCCACGGCACGAGGAGCAGCAGCGCCAGGCCGGCTGCGCCGTGCGCCACCGCGACCCACCGCGCCGGGCCGGGAACGCCGATCCCGTACGCCAGCAGCCCGGTCGCGAAGACGGCGGTCAGCAGCGCGAGCAGCGCCGCGTTGGTCCTCCGGCCTGCGCGGCGGGGCAGCCGCGGTCGCCGGAGTCCCATCCCCTCAGTGTGCGCTGCGCGGAGCGGCCAGCAGGCACTACGGTGCTCGCGCAGCCAGGAGGTCGCGAGCAGGCAGGAGCCCCATGAGCACCACGGAAGGAACGCCGCCGCGCGTCGCGGAGTCGGTCGAGCGCTTCGGCTACTCCCAGGAGCTCTCCCGGCGCCTCACCTTCACCGACCTGCTCGTCTACGGCCTCATCTTCATGGTGCCTATCGCGCCGTTCGGTGTCTTCGGCGCCGTCTACAGCGGCTCCGGCGGCATGGTCGCCCTGGCCTACGCGATCGGCATGGCCGGCATGGCGTTCACGGCGCTGTCGTACGCCGAGATGGCCCGGGCGTTCCCGATGGCCGGCTCGGTCTACACCTACGCGGGCCGGGGGCTGGCCCCCGCCGTCGGCTTCCTCGCCGGCTGGGTGATCCTGCTCGACTACGTGCTCGTGCCGGCCCTGCTCTATCTCGTCGCCGGCGTGGCAATGAGCTCGTTCCTGCCCGCGGTGCCGGTGTGGGCCTGGGTCGTGCTGTTCATCGTCCTCAACACGGTCGTGAACTACTTCGGCATCGAGACCACCGCCCGGGTCAACAAGGTGATGCTCGTCGGCGAGCTGATCGTCCTCGCGATCTTCCTCGTCGTCGGCATCGGCGCCCTGCTGGCCGGCCGGGGTCAGGGCTTCTCCTTCACCCCCCTCTACAATCCCGAGACCTTCTCCCTCGGCGTCGTCTTCTCGGCGGTGTCGCTGGCCGTGCTCTCGTTCCTCGGCTTCGACGGCATCTCGACCCTCGCCGAGGAGAACCGCCAGGGAGCCCGGCAGGTGGGGCGGGCCATGGTGGCTGCGCTTGTGCTCGCGGGGACGCTGTTCATCGTGCAGACCTGGGTGGCCTCGCTGCTCGTCCCCGACCCGGCCCGGCTGCTCGCCGAGGGCGACCCGGGGGGCACGGCGTTCTACGACGCCGCCGAGGTGGCCGGCGGCGCCTGGCTGTCGGTGCTCACCGCGGTCACCACCGCCGTCGCCTGGGGCTTCGCCAACGCCCTGGCCGCCCAGGTCGCGACCTCGCGGCTACTGTTCGCGATGGCCCGCGACGGCCAGCTGCCGTCGTTCCTCGCCCGCATCGACCCCCGGCGGCGGGTGCCGGTGGGAGCCATCCTGCTGGTCGCCGCCGTCTCCCTGGCCGTCGGCATCTTCATGGCGCGGCGCGAGAACGCCATCACCGAGCTCGGCACCCTGGTGAACTTCGGCGCCCTCACCGCGTTCCTGCTGCTGCACCTGGCCGTGATGAACCACTACCTGCGCCGGCATCCGCAGGCCCGCAGCCTCGGCAAGCACCTCGTCGTGCCCGTCTGCGGCCTGCTGATCCTCGGCTTCGTGGTCTACCAGGCCAACGTCGCCGCCCAGCGCGCCGGGCTGACCTGGCTCGCGCTCGGGGTCCTGGTGCTGCTCGGCCTCTACCTGACCGGTCGGCGGCCCACGCTGGCAGGTCTCGATCGTGACGCCGTCGACGACGACGAAGGAGCCCGCACGTGAGTGACCTCGAGGTCGTGAGCTACCGGCCCGACCCCTCCGAGTACGCCTGGACGTTCAGCGGCGCCAACCGGCCGGTCGCGCGGGTGCGGCCCGGGCAGATCGTCGAGCTCTTCACCGAGGACTGCTTCGCGGGCAAGGTGCGCAGCGCCAACGACCTGCCCTCGCGCGCCGTGCAGTTCCCGTTCCTCAATCCGGTGACCGGGCCGTTCTACGTCGAGGGGGCAGAGCCGGGCGACACCCTGGCCCTGCACTTCGTCTCGATCGAGCCGGCCCGCGACTGGGCGGTGTCCTCGACCTTTCCGCACTTCGGTGCGCTCACCGGCACCCATCTCACCGCGACGCTGCAGCCCCCGCTGGACGAGCGGGTGTGGATGTACGCGGTCGACCGCGAGCGGCGCACCGTGACCTACTCCGCCCTGCGGGGCGACTTCACCGTCGACCTGCCCCTCGACCCGATGCACGGCACGGTCGGGGTGGCGCCGGCCGCCTCCGAGTCGCGGATGACGATCACGCCCGACGCGCACGGCGGCAACCTCGACACCCCGGAGATGCGCGCCGGGGTGACCGCCTACTTCGGGGTGAACGTGGAGGGCGCGCTGTTCGCCCTCGGGGACGGGCACTGCCGCCAGGGCGAGGGCGAGGTGTGCGGCGTGGGCGTCGAGGCGGCCATGGACACCGTCGTCGGCGTCGAGCTGATCAAGGGCCGCTACACGCCGTGGCCCCGCCTGGAGAGCGACGACCTGCTGATGAGCACCGGGTCCGTACGACCGCTCGAGGACGCCTACCGGGTCAGCCAGCACGACCTCATCACCTGGATCGCTGGCGAGCACGGCCTCGACGTGCTCGACGCGTACCAGCTGATCAGCCAGATCGGGCGCAGTCCCGTGGGCAACGTCGTCGACACCAACTACACGTTCGTCGCGCAGGCGGCCAAGCGCTACCTGCCCCGCGGCTCGGCGTACGCGGGGATGCACGAGCAGCTGCGCGAGCTCGCCGCGGCGTACCGCTCCGAGCGCGGCTAGGCCTGCCGGCCGACTGCTGTCGCGTCAGGCGCTGCGCGGCAGCCGCACGGGCCGTTCGTCGTCGTCGGTCAGCCGGGGGGCGGGATGCTCGACGACCGCGAGCACGCGGCTGGCCATGAACCTGGCCGTGCGCACCGGCGTCCCGCCGCGCGTCACCTCGGTCACCTCGACCTGTCCGCGGCCGGTGCGCGTCTCCACCCGCCGGCCCGCGCGGGTCGCCACGATGTCGTACGTCCGGGTGGTGCCACCGGCGTCCACCACGATCTCGACTCGATCACCCTTCATACCGTGATCAACACCGCGCGGCTTCGTCCTCTTCCCCAGAGTGCTGCCCCGCCGGCCGGCAGCCACGTGTCGGGCGGCGGCGCGCGGGAAAGCAGCGCTCGCACCCGTACGCCCAGCGCCCCTCCTGGAGGACCCATGCCGTCCGGACACAGCCCGGCCGACGACCTCGTGTACGACCTCGTCAGCGTGCAGTACCACGCGCTGAAGGCGGCCACGACCTACGACCAGTACATCAAGGACGCCCACGACCACGAGGACGTGCGCTCCTTCTTCGAGCAGTGCGCCCAGCAGGACGCCCAGCGTGCGGAGCAGTGCCACCAGCTGCTCGGCCAGCTCACCGCCAAGGGCGGTATCGGCTAGGACGCACCGGCACACCGGCCGAGACGGCCCTCCGGCCTCCCGGAGCGGGAGCTTCGCGACGAGGACGCGGCGCGTTGCCGCGATAGGTTCCCGCCGTGGGACGCATCCTCGTGGGGACCGCCTCGTGGACCGACAAGACGCTGCTGGCCTCCGGGTGGTATCCCCCGGAGGCCAGCAGTGCAGAGGCCCGGCTGGCCTACTACGCCACGCAGTTCTCCCTCGTCGAGGTCGACTCGACGTACTACACCCCGCCGAACGAGCGCAACAGTGCCCTGTGGGCCCAGCGGACCCCGGCGGGCTTCACGTTCAACGTCAAGGCGTTCTCGCTGCTGACCCAGCACCCGACCCGCGTCGCCGCGCTGTACAAGGAGCTGCGCCCAGAGACCGACCGCAAGAACGTCTACCTGAAGGACCTGGACGACGACGTCGTCGAGGAGGTGTGGGCTCGGTTCCTCTCGGCCCTCGCGCCGCTGCACGAGGCGGGCAAGCTCGGCGCGCTGCTCTTCCAGTTCCCCCAGTGGTTCCCGATCGGCAGCCGCAACCGGCACTACCTGCTCGAGTGCAAGGAGCGGGCCGCGCCGTACCGGATCTGCGTCGAGTTCCGCAATGCCACCTGGATGTCGGAGGAGAACCGCGAGGAGACCCTCGACTTCCTCGCCTCGTACGCGCTGCCCTACGTCTGCGTCGACATGCCGCAGGGCCACCCCAGCTCGATCCCGCCCGTCCTGGCCGCGACCGCCGACCTCGCGGTGGTGCGCTTCCACGGCCACAGCGACAAGTGGGAGAGCCGCGACATCTACGAGCGGTTCGGCTACCTCTACTCCGAGGAGGAGGTCGCAGCGTGGGCGCCGCGGCTGGCGCGCCTGGCGGAGCAGGCAGCGGAGGTGCACGTGCTGATGAACAACTGCTACCGCAACTACGCCCAGGTCAACGCCCGCCAGCTCGCCGACCTGCTGCCACTCGACGAGGCCGTCAGCGCCCCGGCTGCTGCTCGGGCGTCCCCGCCGGCAACGTGACGCTCCTGCCGACCAACCAGCCGACGGCCTCGTCGGCGATCTCGGGCGGCACGACGTGCGGCCCGTCGAACTCCCGGTAGGTCACGTCGTAGCCCGCGCGCTGCAGGGCCGGGACCAGCCGGCGGCTGCACCGGTCGATGGGGAGCACGGCGTCGTGCACGCCGTGGGAGACGAAGATCCGCGGCGAGCCGCTCGCCGGGCCGGGCGCGAGGAAGCCCGGGGAGAACGCCAGCACCGCGGAAAACAGCTCGCCGTTCGTCAGGCCGAGCGAGAGCGCGTACGAGGCGCCGTCGGAGAATCCGCTCACGGCGACGTCACCGGCGGCGATCGGGAGCCGGTCGAAGACTTCGGCCAGCGCGGCGTCGAGCCGGGCGACGTCGGGGCCGAAGCCGCCGGTGATGACGTCCCACGTGGGCGCCACCGACTTCGGCGCCAGCAGCACCAGCCCCGCCTCGTCGGCGAAGGGCAGCAGCAGGCCGGCGGCCTGCCCGGCGGAGCCGCCGGCGCCGTGCAGCACGACGACGAGCCGGAGCCGTCGTCCCCCGTCCAGCGGCGGTACGTAGAGCTCGGCGGGCAGGCCGCCGTCGAGCCGCAGAGTGGTGAAGCCGCGCTCGAACGGCGGCCGCGTCGGCGCGGCCGCGGGGTACGTCCCGAGCCGGCCCTGTCGGAAACTCGTGTCGCTCACGACGATGCGTGTGCCCCTCCCGTACGGGCACAAGCACGCCGTGGGAGTACGAGGGCCGATGGGCGCGGCACGAGGCGCGCGGGTCGACCGCGACCTGGAGCGCTGGGCCCGTGAGCTGCTGGCGCACGACGAGCGGCTGCGCGGGCTGACCGTCGAAGCGCGCTTCGACGGCGGCGTCGCCCATCTCAGCGGCCAGGTCAGCCGGGACGCCGAGCTGCGGCTGGTGCGCGAGCTGGTCGGCCGGCTCGCCGGCGTGCACGCCGTGTGGGACACGGTGCGGGTGGCCGGCCGCGAGCCGGTGCGCCTCGACGTCGGCTGCGGAGCGGTGAAGCAGTACGCGGGCAACGTGGGGGTCGACCAGTACGCCCTCGCCGGCGTCGACATCGTCGCCGACGTCTCGCGGCCGCTGCCCTTCCGGAGCGGGAGCGTGGACCGCATCTTCGCCGTGCACGTGCTCGAGCACCTCCTCGACTTCCTGCCGCTGCTCGACGAGTGCTGGCGGCTGCTGCGCCCCGGGGGGATCCTGCACGTCCTCTCGCCCGACTGGCGGCACGTCAACGCGGTGGCCGACCCGACCCACGTGCGCTATCTCGACGTGCAGACCTTCAAGTACCTCTGCACCGAGCACCCGGCCCGGTGCCGCTGGTTGCCGCTGGCCGCCGGCAGTGACGGCGCGAGCGTCCTCGCCGACCTCACCCCGGTGAAGGGCGACCAGCAGCCCGCCGACGAGACGCTGCTGTCACGCTTCTTCGACTGATCCCGCCCCGAGCGCCTCAGCCCGCGCCCGCCAGCAGCAACACCCCGGCCAGGGCCGCTCCCACTCCGACGAGCTGGACGCGCCGCAGGCGCTCCCCGAGCAGCTGGCGGGCGAGCAGCGCCGTCACCACCGGATAGAGCGAGGCGAGCACGGCGCTCACCGTCAGCAGGCCTGCCTGGGAGGCGAGACCGTAAGTGCCGTTGGCCGCCATATCGGCCAGGCCGACGAACGCCAGCAGCCGCAGGTCACCGCGCTGCAGTCCGAGTCGCTGCCGCACGGCGAAAAGGGCGGCGAGGCCCACCACCAGGTTGGTGGCCCGCTGGGTGAGCAGCGTCATGGGCACGCTCGTCTCCGCGCCCGCGGCGATCAGCACGAACACGCAGCCGAAGCCCAGGGCCGCGACGCCGGCCAGCAGCAGGCCCGGGCCGCCGCCCTGCCGCCCACGCAGCTCGGGCCCGCTGGCCAGGACGATGCCGGTGACCGCGACGGCGATGCCGGCGACGTGCGCGGGCAGCAGGCGCTCGCCGCCGAGCAGCCCGACCAGCACCGGCACCGAGACCCCGGTGGCGGCGATCGGGGCCACCAGTCCCATGGGTCCCAGGGCGAGCGCCCGGTAGAACGCAGCCAGCGCCACCGGGCCGATCAGGCCGCAGCCCACCCCGTACCAGAGGTACGAGCCGACCGGCGGCGCGCCGGCGGCGACCGCGCCGACGAGCACCACGACCGCGATCCCCAGCAGGGCGAACGCCTGGGAGACCACGATCACCGCGAGCGTACGGAGCCGGCGGCTCAGCAGCCCCCCGTAGAAGTCGGCGGTGCCCCACAGCCCGCTCGAGGTCAGCGCCAGCAGGGCGCTCACGCGACGGCGGAGCTCGCGGCGAGGCGCTCGGGCCCGTCGCAGCCGGCGATGGCAGGCCCCGCCATGACCCGCGACCTCCTCGAGCTGTTCACGCCGACGCCTCCCCTGCCACCCGTGCCGGCGCCGACGTTACCGACCCGCGGCGACACGCCCGCGGGGGCCGGCAGCCTTCGGTTCCGCGGCTGCCCATAGCGTGGCGCGATGGACGACGTGGAGCGGGACGACGTGGAGCAGTACTCCGAGGCGAGCAGGCGCCTGCTCGAGGACGCCGCGCGCACTGGCCCGAGTGGCCGGGGAGTGGAACGAGCGGGTGGCCGACGCTACCGGCACGTGGCCGCTGCCCCTCGAGCTGGCCGAGGGCCGCTACGACGACGATGAGGACGACGACGAGGACGACGACGAGGGGCTCGGGGAGGTGCAGGGCCAGATCACGGTCGTCAGCCGCTGGGACCTGGACGTCGTCGACGCCGCGGAGCTGATGGCGGCCGGCCGCGCGGCGCATGCACCCGAAGGAGACCGAGGAGGACGCTGTCGTCGCCGTCCCTGACAGCAGCACCGCCTTGTACGCCCTCGCTCACGAGGCCGGAGAGCTGGTGTTCGAGATCCCCGGCGTCGAGGTCCTCAACGGCGCCCGCCTCTACGTCCTGCCCGATGACCAGCTGGAGCGGGTGGAGTACGACGTCGAGGACAGGAGGGCGTCCGGGGCGGCGCCCGAGGGCTGGATCGCCGTGTCCGAAGGCTGGTAGCCACGCGACCTGACACCGATGGTGGCGGCCAGGCTGGCGGACGGCGCGAGGCTCGGTGCCGGCAGCGAGCCTGAGGCCGCCTGGCGTACCTGACCCTCAGCGCACGTCCTCGTCGGCCGCCGGCCGCTCCACGTCGCCACTCGCGCCGGCCGCCCCGCCGGTGCCGGCGGCGGTGCCACCGCCCAGGCCGCCCTCGCCGATGCGGGGCAGGTCCGCCGACCGGTCCGCCACGATCGGGCCCGCGTTCGTGTCGATCTCGTCCTCCGCGATGCCGCCCTGGATCTCGCCGGGGGCCGGCAGCCGGTCCCGGTCGCCCTGCTCGCTCGTCTCCGTCATGGCCCAGCCGCTACCCGCCGAGGGACGCCACACACCGGCCGCCCGGACCCGCTAGCGTTCGGCCCGTGGTGGGCAGCCTGGTGACCCAGCCCGCCCGGGAGAGTCTCGACCTGCTCGCTGAGCCGGTTGCCCGTGCGGTCTTGAGCTGGCAGGGCAGGGTGCCCGCCGACGAGCTGCAGGTCGCCGAGATCGACCCGGACGCCGCGGACACCGCGGAGTTCTGCCAGCGCTACGGCGTCGCGCTCGACGAGTCAGCGAACTGCGTGGTCGTCGCGGCCCGCCGCGGCCCGAACACCCGACTGGCGGCCTGTGTGGTGCTGGCCACCACCCGGGCCGACGTCAACGGCCTCGTCCGCCGTCATCTGGGCGCCCGACGCGCCTCGTTCGCGCCGATGGAGACCGCGGTGCGCGAGAGCGGCATGGAGTACGGCGGCATCACGCCCCTCGGCCTGCCCGCGGACTGGCCGCTGCTCGTCGACGCGGCGGTCGCGGCCGCCCCCCGCGTGGTCGTGGGCAGCGGCCTGCGCCGCTCGAAGCTCGTGCTCCCCGGAGCCGCGCTCGCCGACCTGGACGGTGCCGAGATCCTGCCCGGCCTGGGCACGGCGGGCTGAGGGATCGGGCGTGTGGCAGCGCTGGCAGTCCGGGGTGCGACGGGCGCTGCGCCGGGTCCGCGGGCTGGGTGTCCGCGAATGGGTGCGGCTCGAGCGCGACACGCTGCTGCAAACCGCCAAGGCGGCACTGGCCGCGGGGCTGGCGTGGGCGCTCGCCCAGCACATCGTGGGCAGCGGGCTGCCCGCCCTGGCCTCCCTCGCGGCCATCATCACCGTGCAGGTGACCGTCTACGCGAGCCTCACCCGCGCCCTGCAGTACGTCGTCGCGGTGGTCGTCGGGCTGCTCGTCGCCCTCGGCCTCGCCCGGCTCCTCGGCGTCTCCGCGTGGAGCATCACCGTCGTGATCTTCGGCGCGCTGGTGCTCGGGCACGTGCTTCGGCTGGGCCTCCAGGCCCCGCAGGTGGCGATCAGCGCGCTGCTCGTGGTCGCCCTCGGCGAGGGTTACGGCAGCGAGCGGGTGGTGGACACGATCGTGGGAGCGGGAGTCGGCGTCCTGGTGAACCTGCTCGTCCTGCCCCCCACCTACGTCGAGGCCGCGGGCCGCTCCCTGCGCGGGGTGGCCGAGGACCTGGCTCAGCTGTGCCACGACGTGGGAGCCGAGCCGGGCGGCCGGTGGGGCTACCAGGAGGCCCGCGGCTGGTTGCTGCGGGCGCGGGAGATCAGCGACGAGCTGCGCGAGGTGGCTGACGCCCTGGAGCAGGGCGAGGAGAGCGTGCGCTACAACCCGCTGCGCGCGGAGGTCGAGTCGCTCGCCCGCTACGGGGAGGCGCAGCGGGCGCTCGAGCACGCGACCACCCAGGTACGGGGCTTCGCGCGGACGCTCACCGAGCTCGCCTCCCGCGACGAGCGGTGGCACCGGGCCGCCGACCCGGTCCTCGAACCGCTCGGGCGCCTGCTCCGGTCGGCCGGCGACGCGGCCCGGGCCTTCGGCGCCCTGCAGACCGACGAGCCCCGGCAGTGGTCGGCCGAGCGTACGGTCCTGCGGACGGCCCTGGCCGCAGCGGGGGCAGCCCACGACGACGCGGCCCGCCGGTTGCGGGAGCTCCCCCCGGGACCGGTGCAGCGGATGCTGGCCTCGCTGATCGTCGACGCCGAGCGGCTGCTCAGCGAGCTCGACCCCGACGAGGGCCAGCACACCGCGGCCACACCGCGCTAGCGCCGCTTCAGGCGTCCGGCGTCACGTCGTCCTGGGTGGGCACGCCGGTCGTGGCGCCGCCCTCCAGGTCCTCGCGGGTGAGGGTCTCGGGGCCCGAGCCGCCCACCTCCTCGGTGATGCCGAAGCCCTCGCCGCCGCCGCCGAGGTCGGCGCCGCCGTCGGGCACACCGCCACCCTGCAGGTCCTCGCCCGGATCCGTCGTCATCGCCGCCTCCTCGGTCAGGTCTGCCGGAGACCTACCCCCGGCGGCGTCGAGCGACGCCGGATCGAGGTCGACGACGATCGGTGCGTGGTCGGAGGGACCCTTGCCCTTGCGGGCCTGCCGGTCCACGTACGCCCCGCGGACCGCCCTCGCCAGGTCCGGGGTGGCGTAGACGAGGTCGATGCGCATGCCGAGGTTCTTCGGGAACATGCCGGCGCGGTAGTCCCAGTACGTGTAGGGGCGTGGCCCCTTCTGCGCGACCGGCACGACGTCCTCGAGCCCCAGGGCGCGCAGCTCGGCGAGCGCCTGCCGCTCCGCGGGGGTGACGTGCGTCGAGGTGACGAAGACCGCCGGGTCCCACACGTCGTCGTCGGTGGGCGCGACGTTGAAGTCGCCGCACAGCACCGTCGGCCTGCCCGCCTTGAGCTCGGTCGCGATCGCGTCGCGCAGCGCGACGTACCAGGCGAGCTTGTAGCCGTAGTGGGGGTCGTCGAGCGCCCGGCCGTTCGGGGCGTAGATCGACCAGACCCGTACGTCGCCGCAGGTGGCGCCGATCGCACGGGCCTGCCGCTGGCCCGGCTCGGGGAATCCGGGCTCGCCGCCGAAGCCCCGGGCGACGTCGGTGAGACCGACCCGGGAGAGCACGGCCACGCCGTTCCACCGCCCGTCGCCGTGCACGGCGACCTCGTACCCGAGCGCCTCGACGTCGGCGTACGGAAAGGCGTCGCGGCTCACCTTCGTCTCCTGCAGGCAGAGGACGTCGGGGGTGCTCTCGCGCAGCCACTCGAGCAGGCGGGGCAGGCGGGCGATGACGGAGTTGACGTTCCAGGTGGCCAGGCGCACGGTCCCAGGCTGCCGAATTCCGCCGCGGTCAGCGAACGCGCAGGCCGGCGAGCACGGCGAGGCCGAGCGCGGAGCGGGGCTGGTAGCCCGTACGCCACAGCCCGCCGTGCGCCGCGCCGGTGGGAAGCAGGTCGGCGGGCGTGGGTGTGGGGGCGGTGCGCAGGTCGTGCACGAGCAGCGCGGCCATCAGCGTGCTGCTGGTGGCGGGCTCGAAGACCTCGACGCCGAAGCGCCCGGCGCCGCGGTAGGCGGCGGCGAGCAGGCGGTTGCGCAGCACCGACCGGGTGCGGGTCGGCGGGGCCACGTTGGCCGACACCGCGCCGCCGTCGGCCGCGGCGACCAGGGCCCGCCAGCGCTGCAGCCGCTTCGCGAGCGCGTAGTTCGGCCCCTGCTGCACCACCAGCGCGTCGGCGATGCCCACCTCGGCGCCGTCGGCGGCGCGCACCACGCTCGGATAGTTCGGCGCCAGCAGCCGGTGCCCGCTCGCGCGGGACACGCGCCGCCACAGCGCAGTGGTGTCGGCGTAGCAGGCGCGGGCCGAGGCCACGACCTCGGCGGGCACGGCGAAGACGTCCGTGGGGGTGGCGAGGTACGCCGGCGTCACCGGCTGCCCCAGCGCGGGGAGGGCGGTCGTGAGGGTGTCGGCGGCCACGGCCAGGCGCACGAAGCCGGCGCCGGTGGCGTAGCCGTAGCTGCCGACGACGAGCGACGGCGCGTCCGCGGTCTCGGCGAGCCAGGCGGCAAGCTCGGGCACCTCGGCGATCACGTCGGCGCCGGGCCTCTCCGCGCCCGCCGCCCGCGGCAGCTGCAGCACGCCGCTCCCCCGGCGCCCGGCCTCCGCGATGCGCTGCTGCAGCGGCCCGTGCGGCAGGTCGACCGCGAGGACCCGCGCGCCCCACGCGCTGAGCGCGGCGAGCGGGCCCATCTCCGCGCCCGCCCCGAGCAGGGCGACGGTCACGCCGGAGAGGTCGAGCTGGCCCGGTGCTTGCGCGACTTCTCGTACGGCCTCGGCGCACGAGGGCTCGATGACCCCGGCGTGCGCCCACGCGTCCAGCTGCCGGTGCAGGCCGTCGCCGCGCAGCAGCTGCCCGGCGTAGGGCACCGCGAGCTCCCCCGGATGCCGCCCCTCCCCAGTGACCGTCTCGGTGGCGAAGCGCTCGCGCGGCGGCACCTTGCCGACGTCGGCCAGCGGCAGCTCCCCGCCGTGCCGCAGCAGGCGGAAGCGGGCGTACGCCTCCGCCAGACCCGCCCTGGCCGCCCGTACCGGGCCGTCCTGCGCGCGGGCGGCCGCCGTCTCGAGCTCGACCAGAAAGGGGATGTAGGACCGGCGCCAGTCCGCGGCCCCGCGGATGCGGGCGGCCAGGTCGGGGTCGAGCGCCTCGGCCGCAGCGGAGAGCACGGCCTGCCCGGTGGCGGTGGTGCTACGCCGCCCGTCGCTCTCGGCGCGGGGGAAGACGATGCCGCTGTCGTCGCCCGCGCTCACGGCGCCACCGTACGAGAAGGGCGGGCGTCGGTGGGGCGGACGCGGGCAGGACTGAGCGCATGAAGCTCGGATTCGGTGTGCCGGTGTCGGGGTCGTGGGCCACCCCGGAGAACCAGGTGGCGATCGCGCGGGGGGCCGAGGAGCTCGGCTACGCGTCGCTGTGGACGTTCCAGCGTCTGCTGTTCCCCGAGGAGGGCGCCGCGCTCGACCGGCGCTGGTCGCCGAGCTACCGCAGCGTCGCCGACCCGCTCGTCACCCTCGCCTACCTGGCCGCGCACACCGCGCGGATCCGTCTCGGCGTGGCGGTGCTCAACCTGCCCTTCTACTCACCGCTGCTGCTCGCGAAGTCGCTGACCTCGCTCGACCTCGTCTCCGGCGGCCGCCTCGACGTCGGGCTGGGGCTGGGCTGGGCGCGCGAGGAGTACGCGGCGACCGGCGCCCCGTACGAGGGGCGGGGAAGGCGGGCCGAGGAGTTCCTCGCCTGCCTGCGGGCGATCTGGACGGAGGACCCGGCCGAGTTCTCCGGGGAGTTCTACGAGCTGCCCCGCGCCCACGTCTCCCCCCGACCCGTGCAGCGCCCGCACCCCCCGGTGCTGCTCGGCGGCAGCGCGGAGGCGGCGCTGCGCCGGGCCGGGCGGCTGACCGACGGGTGGATCAGCGGCAGCGGGCAGGACCTCGAGTCGATCGGTGCGGCCATCGGGGCCGTCAAGGCGGCGGCAAAGGAGGCAGGCCGGGATCCCGAGTCCCTGCGGTTCGTGTCCCGCGGCGTAGTGCGCGTACGTCCGGCGGGCCGGGAGGACCGGCGGCCGCTCACCGGGTCGCTCGAGGAGATCCGCGCCGACCTGGACGTGCTGCGCGGGCGCGGGGTGACCGAGCTGTTCGTCGACCTGAACTTCGACCGGCAGCTGGGGGCGCCGGACGCCGACCCGGCGGAGTCGATGCGCACCGCCCACGAGATCCTCGAGGCCCTCGCTCCCACCCCCCCTCGAGGGTGATCATGGACTTCTCGCGTCGATCATGCAGAACCTGCCGCCCTCGGTGGCCAGCAAGGCAGGAGACGGCGTCGCCGCTGACGACAGAAGCAGACCGGAGACACGGATCATCCGGTGAGGCGGGAGGACGGCAGGTGGCTGAGGCACCAGCGGAATCCAAGCTCGCTGTCCCTATGTCGTGGCGGAACTTGCTGGAGCTCCCCGACGACCTTCGCGTCGACGCGCAGCCGGACGACACCGCCCCCGTCGCCACGGTTCGCACCGCTTGGCCCGGTGACCCTCTCCCTCACCGAGGTCCTCGGCCCGGCGTGGGACTTCCTGCAGATGTGCGTCGGGGACGGGCGCCAGCAGGACGGGGCTCATGCAGCTCGGGTTCGGCGGCTCGGTGCCGAATCGCGGCTGACTCCTGAAAAACCACGTTGACTAGCGGCGCCGTCTCCGCGCGACATCAATGAGGATCACCAAGGCACCGAGCGCAAGGAACAGAAGGCCTGCATTGAACAGGATCGCGGAGCCGAAGTTGACTCCTTCTGCCTCCGGCGTCCTGTAGGCCGCGATCCCGCCCAGCACGAGCACGAACAGGCCTAGCACGACGAGAAGCACGCCGAGCTTCACGACGGTACCTCCGGAGGGGCCAGAGGCGGGGGCCGCAGCGCCAGCGATCAAGGCGAGAGCACCGGCTGCGACGAGCAGCCCGATACCGATCAAGAGGCCCAGCCCGGTCCCGATGTGGGCTCCCTTGGTGGAGGAGGTGCCCGCGGCCACTACCAGGAAACCCACGAGGACGACGGCCCTTAGGATCCCTTGCACCACGCTGCTCCAGCTCATGCCGCTTCCTTCGGCCGCGATGGTGGAAGCAAGTGCGGCCTCATGGGCATGGTCGCGAGCCACTGAAGTCGACCACTGTCCGCCCAGGCTCAAGGGCGGAGGTGCCGTTGGAAGAACGTGTCGATGCGCCGCTGCGCGTCGCTCGCCTGCGGCTCACGCAGGCCCGCGCCGAGCACCTTGTCGAGCACGAGCAAGGGACCGGAGTGCCGGTTGAGGAAGCTGTGCCGGCGCCGGGATACTCCTTGACGTCGTGCTCGACGCCGAGCGCATCGAGCGCGCCCTCGAGCCGGGCGGCGTGGCCGCGCAGCGCCCGATCGTCGGCCCCGAAGCTGGCCACGATGGGGCAGGCGCCGCGCAGCACCTCCTCCGCGTCGCGGGGCACCTGCCCGTAGTTCACCGAGGCCAGGTCGAAGCCGGGTCGCGGCGCGGCCAGCAGGGCGAACCGACCGCCCATGCAGTAGCCGATGACGCCGACACGACCCGTACAGTCCTCCCGATCCGCCACCCAGCTCCGTACGGCGTCGAGGATCTCCCACGCCGGACCCGCGCCGCGGGCGAGGGAGCGCAGCGTCTCCCGTACGCAGCGCAGCTTCGGTCCGTACGAGAGCAGGTCGGGGGCGACGGCCAGATAGCCGCGCGCGGCGAAGTGCTCGGCGTGCCCACGGATGTCGTCGTTGAGGCCGAACGCCTCATGGATCACGAGCACGGCCGGCCAGGGGCCGGCCGAGGACGGCACCGCGAGGTGCGCGCGTACGGTGCCGGCGGGGGTGGGGACGGCGGCGAGGGGCATCCGCCCATCCTGCCGGGGTGCAGCGAAGGCGGGTTACAGGATCGCGTCGGCGAAGCCCAGCGCGACCGCGTCCTCCGCACCCAGCCACCAGTCCTTGCGCTGCCAGCGGGAGCGGATCTGCCGGGGGCTCATCGTGGACCGGGCCGCGAGGATGTCGAGGAGGCGCTTCTCCATGAGGTCGAAGAACTCGATGCGGTCGCCGATCTCGCTGCTCCTGCCCTCGGCGCCACCGGAGATCTCGTGGATCAGCAGGAACGCGTTCGCGCCGATGACGCGCTCGTCGCCGGCCTGCAGCAGGACGCCGCCCATGCTCGCGGCCCGGCCGAGGACCTCGATGCGCAGCCGGTGCCCGGCGGCGCGCAGCCGCTGCAGGAAGTCGTAGAGCGCGAGCCCGTCGAGCACCCGCCCGCCGGGCGAGTTCAGCACGATCGTGATCGGCTTGCCCGGCTCGCGGCGCGCCCAGGCGCCGAGGGTCTGCATGGCGGTTCGGACGCTGTCCTCGCCGACGTCAGCGTAGAACGTGTACGTGAGCTGCCGGGAGGCCTCCGCGCGGGCGTCGGCGTCCCGGCGGGTCGCCTCGGCGAGTTCGATCTCGGAGCGGGCGGCGTCGGCGGTCCACTTGCGCAGCTCGGCGGCGGCGCGGCGCAGCAACAGCCGCTCCCGGTAGGACTCCAGCCACTCCCGCTGGCCGGCGGCGTCAACCGGCACCGGCCCGAGGGGCGGCAGGACGTCGTCGGGGTCGGTGAGGGTGACCAGCTCCTCGATGCCGTCCGGGGCCTCACCGGGGCGCTGGCGGGGGATCGTGACGGCCTCGGGGGCCGCGTTGGAGGCCTCGTGCTCGCTGCGCCATCCGGGCATGCTCGCCTCCTGCCTCGCCGCCCGACTCGTCCCTGCCTGGGTCGTATCGGCAGTGCCCGGTCGAGGCTGAAAGAGCGCGCAGCGAAGGCGTCGTGGCCCCAGGTGGACGAGAGTTGGTCCATGCAGATCAACCTCCACGAGGCGAAGACCCACTTCTCCCACCTGCTCGCCCGGGTCGAGGCCGGCGCGGAGGTGCTGATCGCCCGGGCGGGGGTGCCGGTGGCGCGGCTGGTCCCCTACTCCCCCGCGGAGCAACCGCGAGTGCCGGGCGCTTGGCGAGGGCGGGTCCGCATCGCGCCCGACTTCGACGACCTCCCCCCGGAGGTGGCGGCCGCCTTCCGGGGCGAGCAGGCGTGAACCTGCTGCTCGACACCCACGTGCTCCTGTGGTGGCTCTCGGACGACCCGAAGCTGCGCCCCGAGATCCGGGAAACCGTCGGAAACCCGGGCAACGTCGTCCTCGTCAGCGCCGCCAGCGCCTGGGAGATCTCGATTCAGAAGGCGCTGGGCAAGCTGGACGCCCCCGACGACCTCGAGGAGGTCGTCGAGGCCGCACACCTGCAGCCGCTTCCGATCACCCTCGGGCACGCCATGCGGGCAGGCGCCCTGCCGAAGCACCACGACGACCCCTTCGACCGGATGCTGGTCGCGCAGGCCCAGCTGGAGCGACTTCTGCTGACGACCGCGGACCGGCGGCTCGCCGCGTACGAGGTCGCCGTGCTGCTGGCCTGAATCGCCGCGGGCCTGCTCAGGGCACGCGCAGCAGGCCGAGACGGCGCACGTGCCGGCGCAGCTCCCGGTCGGCGGTGACCAGCCGCTCCCCCAACCGCTCGGCCAGGGCGACGTAGGTCAGCGCGCGCAGCGCCTGCCCCTCGAACCGGCTCGCGAGCTCCCACGCGCGGTGCACGTCGCGGGGATCGTCGACGAGACGGACCGGCAGGCGGGCGAGCAGCGCGTACGACGCGTCCGCCTCGGGCGCGCTCCACCGTCGCAGGCGTACGCCTCGGGCCAGCGCCTCGCCGACCTCCACGAGCAGGAGCGGCGGGGCGACCAGCGGCGCCTCGGCGCGGGCGATCATTCCGAGCAGGCGGACAGCCGGGGCAGCGAGGTCGACGTCGGGCGCCACCCAGTCGACGACGACGCTGGCGTCGACGACCGGCATCAGGCGCCTCGCGGCGTGGCGATGGCGACTCCGCGGGCGACGAGCACCAGATCCGCGACCGAGCTCCGGGGCGACCCGGCGTCGCGCCGGTCCCGGCGGTGCTCGCCTGCCAGCCCGGCCCAGCGCACCAGGGTCAGCAACGCGGCGTCACCTGCCCCCCGTACGTCGCCGCCCCGGCCCCGCTGCGCCAGGTTGGCGCGCTGCTCGACGCCCGCGACGTGCACGGCGGCCGCCGAGCGTACGGCCACCTGCTCGCCCTGGCCCAGAGCAACGGCATCGCCCGCGGGCGCGTCGACGAGGTCCTCGAGCTCGTGGGGCTGACCTCGGTGGCCGGCAAGCGGGTCAAGGGCTACTCCCTCCGCATGTCCCAGGCTCGAGGTCACCGCGGCCGACGGGGCCCTGCGCGTGCCGGATGCGTGGGCCGCCGACGTCGGTGACCTGGCCGCTGAGCACGGCGTGGCCCTTCACGAGCTGTACGCCGAGCGCGCCTCACTGGAGGCGGCGTTCATGGCGATGACCAGCGACAGCGTGGAGTACGCCGCCGAGGTGCCACCCCCACGCCCCGATCCGGCCTCCCCAGCCAACTCCGAGCGCTCCCGGAGCTTCGCATGACAACCTCGACCCTGCCCGCCGCCGCAGCACCCGCGCGCGCCGGCCTTCCAGACAGCGGATGGGATCAGGGGGTCAGGGGGCTGGACGCGGCAAGCGAAGCGCGGCGGGCGGGGCCGCGGCGGGCGGGGCGGGGCCGCGGCGGGCGAGGACCGTCGCGAAGATCGTCGCGTGGGGCGAGAGGACGCCGTCGGTGCCGCCGGACCACACCAGCGGGACCTGCGCCACCTGCTCCTTCGTCCGCGTGCCACGCTCGACGAGCACGTCCCGGTAGGCCC
>JALYMT010000077.1 GCA_030773555.1 Actinomycetota bacterium
GGCCAGCAGCCAGCCGATCAGGGCACGGTCGCGACGGCCGTCCACCGGTGCGCCGAGCGCTGCCGCCAAGGCGTCCGCCTGCCCCGGCGCGCAGCCAGGCACCGCGAGGAGCGCCCAGGGGTCGCCCGCCAGCACCGCCCCCGCCTGCTCCCCGTAGTACCGGGTCGCCGCCGAGACGACGTGCGGCGGCAGGGCGACGGTCAGCGACTCCGCCAGCGCGCCCGGACCGGCCGTCACCGGCGCAGCCGGCCGGCGTCGGGATAGCCGAGGTGGGGGGCCGACGCGTCGTCGAGGGCGGCGCGGATCTCGGGCGGCAGCCCGACCTCCTCGGCCGGCAGGATCGCGCGCAGCTGCGCCGCCGTGCGGGCGCCCAGCAGGGGGGCGCTGACGCCGGGCGCGTCGCGGACCCACGCCAGTGCCACGTGGGCGGGCGTGATCCCGAGACCCTCGGCGGCCGTGCACACGGCGTCGACGACGCGCCGGGAGCGGTCGTCGAGATAGCGCTCGACGTACGACGAGAAGCGCGGGGAGGCCGCGCGGGAGTCGGCCGGAGTGCCGTGGCGGTACTTGCCGGTCAGCACGCCGCGGCCCAGCGGGGACCACGGGAGCACACCGAGACCGAGGAACTCGGCCGCGGGCAGCACCTCCCGCTCCACGCCGCGCTGCACCAGCGAGTACTCGACCTGGGTGGACACCAGCGGCGTGTGCCCGGGCCAGCTGCGCTGCAGCGTGACCGCGTGCGCGGTCTGCCAGCCCGAGTAGTTGCACACGCCGACGTAGCGGGCCCGGCCCGAGCTGACGGCGGTGTCGAGCGCCGAGAGGGTCTCGTCCAGCGGGGAGTCCTCGCTCCACGTGTGCACCTGCCACAGGTCGACCCGGTCGGTGCGCAGCCGGCGCAGCGAGGCGTCGAGGGCGTCCAGCAGGCCCTTGCGGGAGACGTCGACCCGGCGCGCCGCGCCGCGCCGGTCGCTGCGCCCGTCGGCCACGGACGGGCGTATGCCCCCCTTGGTCGCGAGGACCAGCTCGTCACGGTCGGCGACCGGATCGGCGAGCTTGTCGAGGAGCTTGCCGACGACCTCCTCCGCGACCCCGTCGCCGTAGCCGGGCGCGGTGTCCAGCAGGGTGCCCCCGGCGGTCAGGAACGCCCGCAGCGAGTCGGCGCACTCGTGCTCGTCGGCGTCCCGCCCCCACGTCATGGTGCCCAGGCCCAGTCGCGAGATCCGCAGCCCGCTGGCGCCGACGCGTCGCTGCTCCACGGCCCGAAGGCTAGTGCGTGCCGGGGTCGTGGCGATGCCCGCCACCAGATGCCCGCCACCACTAGAGTCGGCGCCCATGCGTCTCGGGCTCAACCTCGGCTACTGGGGTTCGACGGGAGGCGCGACGCCGGAGGAGAACCTCGCCCTCGTGCTCGAGGCCGAGCGCCTCGGCTACGCGGTGGTCTGGGTCGCCGAGGCCTACGGCGCGGACGCCGCGACCGTGCTCGCCTGGGTGGCTGCGCGCACCACCCGGATCGGCATCGGCTCGGCGGTCTTCCAGATCCCCGGGCGGACCCCGGCGCTCACCGCCATGACCGCGGCCACCCTCGACCTGCTCTCCGACGGACGCTTCCGCCTCGGGCTGGGGGTCTCGGGCCCGCAGGTGTCCGAGGGCTGGCACGGCGTCGCCTTCGACCGGCCCCTCGCCCGTACCCGGGAGTACGTCGAGGTGGTGCGCCTGGCGCTGCGCCGCGAGACCGTCGCCTACGCGGGCCGGCACGTGACGCTGCCGCTGCCCGACGGCCCCGGCAAGGCGCTGCGGCTGGCCGTGCGTCCCGTCCGCGCTCAGCTGCCGCTCTACCTGGGTGCGGTCGGCCCGCGCAACCTGGCCCTCGCCGGGGAGATCGCCGACGGCTGGCTGGCCATCTTCTTCTCCCCCGAGCACGCCCAGGAGTCCGTGCTCGCCCTGCGCGCGGGCGGGGCGGGAACCGACTTCGACGTCGTGCCCACGGTGCCCGTCGTCATCGGCGCCGACGTGGCGGCCTGCGCCGACGCGGTGCGCGCGTACGCCGCCCTGTACGTGGGCGGCATGGGCAGCCGCGAGGCGAACTTCTACAACGGTCTGGCCACCCGGATGGGCTACGGCGAGGCGGCGCGCCGCGTCCAGGACCTCTATCTGGACCGCCGGCACGAGGAGGCGGCGGCGGCCGTACCGATCGCGTTCCTCGATGCGACCTCGCTGCTCGGCCCGGGCGAGCGCATTGCGGCCCGGCTGCCGGCCTACGCCGAGGCCGGGGTCACGACGCTCAGCGTCGCCCCGTACGGGAGCACCCACGCCGAGCGGCTCGCGGCGGTGCGGGTGGCCGCCGAGGCACTGGACGCGAGCGGGTTGGGGACCTCGGCATGATCGGCTGGTGGCAGGCCGCGGTGCTCGGGATGCTGCAGGGGCTCACGGAGTTCCTGCCGATCTCCTCCTCGGCGCACCTGCGCATCGCGGCGCCGCTGCTGGGCTGGTCGGATCCGGGTGCGGCGTTCACCGCCGTCACCCAGCTGGGCACCGAAACCGCGGTGCTGCTCTACTTCCGCCGCGACATCTGGACGATCCTGCGCACCTGGACGCTGTCGCTGGGCCGGCCGCAGCTGCGCGCGGACCCGGCGGCGCGGATGGGCTGGTACGTCATCTTCGGCACCGTGCCGATCGTCGTGCTCGGCTTCGCGCTGCGCGGGCTCATCGAGACCTCGTTCCGCGACCTGCGCATCATCGCGGTCACGCTGATCGTCTTCGGGCTCGTCCTGGGTGCCGCCGACGCGGTCGCCCGCAACGTGCGCCCGCTGGAGAAGCTGACCCTGCGCCACGGTCTGATCTACGGCCTGGCCCAGGCGCTGGCGCTCGTACCGGGGGTCTCGCGTTCCGGCGGCACGATCAGCGCCGGCCTGCTGCTGGGCTACCGCCGTGAGGCCGCCGCCCGCTACGCGTTCCTGCTCGCGATCCCCGCCGTGCTCGCGTCCGGGATCTTCGAGCTGCGGCTGATCGGTGAGGGCAGCGCCCCGGCGTGGGGTCCGACGCTGCTGGCCACCGTGCTCGCCTTCGCCGTCGGCTACGTCGTGATCGCCTGGCTACTGCGCTACCTCGCGCACGGCAGCTTCCGTCCGTTCGTGATCTACCGGGTGGCGCTCGGGATCCTGCTGCTCGGCCTGGTGGTGGGCGGCGTGCTCGACCCCCTGCCGCACTGAACGCTCCTGGTGGCTAGGCGGCCGCGTGTCGGTCGGCGACGGCGAGGGCGTCGTCGAGGGCGGCCAGGCCCTCCTTGAGCTCCTCCTCGGTGATGACCAGGGGAGGGGCGAGGTGCAGCCGGTTGAAGTGGGTGAAGGGCCAGACGCCCCGCGACTTGCAGGCCGCCATGACTTCGGCCATCGGGCCGGCCGCCTGGCCGAGGGCGTTGAAGGGCACGAGCATCTCGCGGGTGCCGCGGTCGCGGACCAGCTCGATCGCCCAGAACAGGCCGAGGCCGCGGATCTCCCCCACCGAGGGGTGGCGCTCCGCCAGGTCGCGCAGCCGCGGCCCGACGACCTCCTCCCCGAGCCGGCGGACCCGCTCGAGGATGCCCTCCTCCTCGAGGACGCGGATCGAGGCGACCCCGGCGGCGCAGGCCAGCGGATGACCGGAGTACGTGAGCCCCCCGGGGAACGGGCGCTCACGGAACGTCTCGGCGATCCGGGCCGAGATGACCACTCCGCCGAGCGGGACGTAGCCGGAGTTCACGCCCTTGGCGAAGGTGATGAGGTCGGGGACGACGCCCCACCGGTCGACGGCGAACCATTCCCCCACCCGGCCGAAGCCCACCATCACCTCGTCGCAGATGAGCACGATGCCGTGCCGGTCGCAGAGGTCGCGGACCCCGGCAAGGTAGCCGTCGGGGGGGACCAGCACGCCGTTGGTGCCGACGATCGTCTCGATCAGCACCGCGGCGACCGTCTGCGGGCCCTCGAGCAGCACGACCTGCTCGAGGTGCGCCAGTGCGCGCTCGCACTCCTCGCGCGCGGACGTGGCGGCGAAGGAGGACCGGTAGGCGTACGGGCCGAAGAAGTGCACCACCCCCGGCATCCCCGGCTCGTTGGGCCAGCGGCGGGGGTCGCCGGTGGCGGTGATGGAGCCGTTGGTGGCGCCGTGGTACGAGCGGTAGGCGGCGAGCACCTTGTGCCGCCCCGTATGCAGCCGGGCCATCCGCATCGCGTTCTCGTTGGCCTCGGCGCCGCCGTTGGTGAAGAAGACGGAGTCGAGGTCGCCGGGGGCGCGCTCGGCGATGAGCCGGGCCAGCTCGCCGCGCACGTCGTTGGCGAACTGCGGCGCGAGGGTGCACAGCCGTCCCGCCTGCTCCTGCACGGCCTGCACCACCTTCGGGTGCTGGTGGCCCAGGTTCGTGAAGATCAGCTGGGAGGCGAGGTCGAGGTAGCGGTTGCCGTCGTAGTCCCAGAACCAGCTGCCCTCGGCGCCGGCGATCGGCAGCGGGTCGATGCGCCCCTGCGCCGACCACGAGTGGAAGACATGCGCCCGGTCGTCGGCGCGGACCTGCTGACCGCCGCTGCTGTCGATGCTCACGGCTTCCTCCTGATACTCGACGACTGCTACTTACTGGACAACTGCTACTGGGCGACTGCTCCTGGCGAGGACTGCGGCCGCCTGCTGCTCGTAGGCGTCGAGGTCGCAGCGGGTGACGGTGCTCGCGTAGCCGAGGAGCAGCCGCTCGGCCTGCTCCCGGGTGACCGACGTGCCGGTCACGACGTGATAGCCGTACGCGTCCTCGAGGGCCACCAGGTTGTGCGCTACCTCGGACGCCGGCTGCGCCAGGTCGAAGGAGCTGACGGCGGCGCCGGTGAGCAGGATCGACTCGTAGAGCGCGACCTGGCGCTCGTACAGGGTGGTACGGAGGCTCGCGTCGACGCGGTTGCGACGCGCCTGGGGCGAGAACTCGTAGAGCAGGCAGCAGATCTCGTCGTCGGCGCCGCTGGGCAGGCCGCTGCGGATCACGGTGACCAGCCGCGCGCGCGAGTCGGTCAGCCCGGCCACCGCCCGCCGGCGCCCGTTGGCGAAGCGCTCGACGGCGTCGTGGAACACCTCGCGGAAGAGCTCCTCGAGCTCGGGGTAGTAGTAGGTGATCGACCCCGGGGCCATGCCCGCCTGCTCGGCGATGTCGCGGACCCGCACCTCGGCCAGGCCCTGGTCGACGATGGCGCGCCGGGCCGCCGCGAGCAGCTGCTCGCGGCGCGCTGCCTGGTTCTTCCGGCGGGCCACGGCCCGCATTCTTTCCTCATCCGTCCGAGATTGGCAATCCCCGGCAGCTCCTCCCCGCCCCGCGCGCCGGTGACCAGCAATTTCGGTTACCTCTTGACAGAAATCCTTCTCGGGTTCTTTGCTGAGCCGTCCGAGAAACATCCGGCCGGAGCGGCCGAGGGCGGCGAGGAGATGGCGATGAGCATCCGTCGGATGACCGGTGGCGCGACGGCGGCGGCGATGGCCGTGGTGCTGGCGGCCTGCGGAGGATCAGGCGGCGGGCAGAGCCCCCAGAGCTCGCCGAACGCGCAGGCGACGGGAGGTGCCGCGTGAGTGACGCCCTGCCGCTCGAGGTCACCGGCCTGTGCAAGCGCTTCGGCGATGTGGTCGCCGTCGACGACGTCTCGTTCTCCCTCGCCCCCGGCGCCGCCCTGGGGCTGGTCGGCGAGTCCGGCTCGGGCAAGACGACGGTGGCGCGCATGCTCGTGGGCCTCGAGGTGCCCGACGCGGGCAGCGTGCGCCTCGACGGGCAGGAGCGCGCCGGCCCGGCACGGGGGCGCCGCGCCCGGCTCGCCCGGG
>JALYMT010000078.1 GCA_030773555.1 Actinomycetota bacterium
AGCCGGACCCGCTCGGCCGGCGACGGGCCGAAAGCCAGCATGCTCATCGCGCGGCCCGCTCCCCGTACCCCGGGCACGCCCCTGCGGCGTCGCCGGTGACGGCGAGGACCTGCCCGGCGGCGGTGACCAGCTCGAGCACCTCCGGACGGGCCAACGCGTACAGCGACGCCCGGCCCTGCGGACGGGAGACGACCAGACCGCAGTTGCGCAGGCAGGCCAGATGCCCCGACACCGTCGACTGCGCCAACCCCAGCCAGGCGGTCAACTCCACCACCCGCTGCTCCCCCAGCGCCAAGCGCTGCAGGATCGCCAGCCGCGCCGGATCACCCAGACTCCGGAACAGACCCGCCGCCGCGGACCTCGCCCGGGCCTCGTCCACCACCGATCCACCTACCATCGCCATCGGCCGATGATAGCGTCGCGACCGGTGGCGGGCTGCTCGCCGCGGAAAAGGGGCTAGCTGGCGCTCGGCGGGGTATGCGCGCCGGTCGTCGCGGCGATCAACGCGGTGGTAGCGGGCGTGATGCTGGCGATGCTCCGCCGACAGCAGAGTCCCGGCGGTCTTGGAGCGAGCGTGCGGGCGGTGCACCGAGCGGATTCGGCGTACCGGGTTTCTCGACGCGCTTGCCCTCGAACGCTTCCGCGAACAGGAGAGGTGCCGTGGACACTCTGCTCAGCGAGGAATTCCTGTCGACGACGGTCGACTTCCTCGTCCGCGTGGTCGAGGCCGCCGCCGTTGTGATCATCTTCCTGGGTGCGGCCATCGGGTTCGTCCGGTTCGGGCTCACCGGGCTGCAGACCCGTCGGGCCGAGAGCTTCGTGGCTGTCCGGCTGGACATCGGGCGCTTTCTCGCCCTCGGCCTCGAGGTCCAGCTCGCCTCCGACATCATGCGCACCGCGATCGCACCCACGTTCCGGGAGATCGGCGAGCTCGCCGCGGTGGCCACCATCCGGACCGCGCTGAACTACTTCCTCGCACGCGAGATTTGAGAGGAGCGCGCGGAGGTCGCCCGGATCCGGGGCGGCGACGACCCGGGTGCCGCCGCGAGCGCCATCCCGGCCGGGGAGCAGCCGCGGCGCGGCGGTCGTCTTGCTTGAGCAGCCAGACCCTGAGCAGCCAGGCCGTCGGCCGTGGGGGAGCCCAATCGGAGCCTCCCGATGACTGCTCTGCTGCACCAGGCCACTCTGTTGCACCAGGCCACCGTGCTGTGCACCGCGGCAGGGGTGCTCGCCGGCCTCCTGGTGCTCGTCACCACCGGCAGGGGGTTGCTCGCCCTGCGCTGCGCGGTGGAGTTCTGGACCGCTGCGGGGCTGCTGCGCCTGGCCGGGCCGCCGACATGGCAGACGCTGCTCACGGCCGCGGCGATCCTGGCCCTGCGCCAGCTGCTCAACCTCGGGCTGCGTCACTCCCCGCTGCGCGGGACGACCGTTGCCTCGCTGTTCACCCGGTCGCCGTCCCTGCGGCGCCGGCCACGGACCGACCGGACTTCCTAGCCGGTCGGCATGCCGCGATTCGTTCCGGGGCAGGGCGGCGACGTGAGCACCGACGCAGCGAGCAGCCCTGTCACGGTCGACGGCGCTCGCCCCGGCGCGGCACCCCCGTCGACCTACCGGCTGCAGCTGCACGCGGGTTTCGACTTCGCCGCCCTCGCCGAGCAGGCCGACTACCTGGCCGCGCTCGGGGCGGGAGCGGTGTACCTGTCCCCGATCCTGCAGGCAGCTCCCGGGTCGACCCACGGCTACGACGTCGTCGACCACACCCGGCTCTCGGAGGACCTCGGCGGCGCCGTCGGCTTCGCGCGTCTGCGCGCGGCCCTCGACCGGCAGGGGCTGCGCGCGGTCGCCGACGTCGTCCCGAATCACGTGGCCGTGCCGACCCCGGCCTCGCTGAACCTGCCGTTCTGGTCGATGCTGCGCGACGGCCCGCAGTCGGGGTTCGCCCACTGGTTCGACGTGGAGTGGCAGGCCCTGGACGAGGCGGGGCACGGCGCCGTCCTGGCCCCCGTGCTGGGCCGGCACCTGGCGGACTGCCTGCGCGACGGCGAGATCACCGTCGACGTGTCGGGCGGGCCGGAGGGCGAGGCCGTCGTCTGCTACTACGACCACCGCTTCCCGGTCCGCCCCGGCACCGAGAGCCTGCCGCTGCCCGAGCTGCTCGACCGGCAGTGGTACCGCCTCGCGTACTGGCGGGTTGCCGACGAGGAGCTGAACTACCGCCGCTTCTTCGACGTCAACACCCTCGCCGCGCTGCGGGTGGAGGACGAGGACGTCTTCGCCGAGACCTCGGCCGTGCTGCTCGCCATGGTCGACGAGGGCGCGCTGTCGGGCCTGCGCATCGACCATCCCGACGGGCTCGCCGACCCGCGCGGCTACCTGCAGCGCCTCGCGCGAGGCACCTCCGGCGGGTGGGTGGTAGTGGAGAAGATCCTCGAGGGCGAGGAGCAGCTGCCCGCGGACTGGGCCTGTGCGGGCACCACCGGCTATGAGGCGGTGCAGCGGGTCGGTGGGGTCTTTGTCGACCCCGCTGGAGAGGCGCGGCTGACCGGGATCTACACGGCGCTGACCGGCGAGCCGGCGACCTTCGCGCCAGTGGTCGAGGAATCGAAGCGATGGGTCGTCGAGCACTCCCTGTACGCCGAGGTGCACCGACTCGTCGACGTTCTCGTGCGCATCTGCGGCGCCGACGTGCTGCTGCGCGACCACACCCGGCGCGCGCTGCGCGAGGCGCTCGTCGAGCTCCTCGTCGCCTTTCCCGTCTACCGGGCCTACGTCGCCCCCGGCGAGGAGGCGCCGTCAGCCAGTGTGGCGATCCTGGAGGGGGCCGCCGACCAGGCCCGGGCGCAGCTGCCCGAGGACCGGCACGCCACCGTCGAGCTGCTGCGCGAGCTCGCCCTCGGCCGTCCGCTCGGCCTGCGGGGACGCGACGCCGACCGGGACGAGTTCGTGGTGCGCTTCCAGCAGACCTGCGGCCCGGTCATGGCCAAGGGCGTCGAGGACACCGCCTTCTACCGCTGGTTCCGCCTCGCCGCCCTCAACGAGGTGGGCGGCGACCCGGCCCACTTCGGCGTCTCCCCCGCGGCCCTGCACGACTGGTGCGCGGAGCAGGCGCGTCACTGGCCGGGGAGCATGACCACGCTGTCCACCCACGACACGAAGCGCTCGGAGGACGTGCGGGCGCGTCTCGCCGTGCTCTCCGAGCTGCCCGAGGAGTGGGAGCGGGCGGTGACGGGGTGGCAGGCGGCCGCGGCGGCGCACCGCTCCCCGCTGCTCGACGCGAACACCGAGTACCTGATCTGGCAGACGATCGTCGGCGCCTGGCCGCTCGACGCCGGGCGGCTCACCGCGTACCTGGAGAAGGCGACCCGCGAGGCCAAGCGGCACACCTCGTGGACCTCGCCGGACGAGGCCTACGACGACGCCGTCCGCGGCTTCGCCGGGGCCGCCCTCGCCGACGCCGGCGTACGGCGGCAGGTCGAGGACTTCGTCAGGCGCATCGCGGCGTACACCCGGGTCAACGTGCTCGGGCAGAAGCTGCTGCAGCTCACCGTCCCCGGCGTGCCCGACGTCTACCAGGGCAGCGAGGTCGTCTCGCTGGCCCTCGTCGACCCGGACAACCGGCGGCCCGTGGACTACGGGCTGCGGCGCGCGCTGCTCGCCGAGCTCGACGCCGGCGCGCCTCCCACGACTCTGGACGCGGAGAAGCTGCTCGTCACCTCGCGGGCGCTGCGGCTGCGGCGGGAGCGGCCCGCGGAGTTCGCCGGGGCGTACGTGCCGGTCGCGGCGACGTCGCCGCACGTCGTGGCGTTCCGGCGTGGCACCTCCGTCGTCCCGGTCGTGACGCGGCTGGCGGCCGGCCTCGCGCGCGGCGGCGGGTGGGGCGATGAGACCCTTGCCCTGCCTGGCGGCTCCTGGACCGACGTGCTCACCGGGACCTCGCACCAGGGGGGGGAGCGGGCGCTGCGTGAGCTGCTGCGCGACCTGCCCGTCGCGCTGTTGCTGCGCGGCGAGTCGGGCGGCTGAGCACCGCGCCGGGAAGTCGAATGCGCGTACGCTCCACGTCACTGTTCGGTAACAGGGGGGCTCCACGACTGCCGTCCCGCCCCTGTCGGGCACTAGTGTCCCGTCCGCTTCCCTCGGGCTGCCCGGTGCGCCCTGACTGCGGAGCTCCCCGACTCGAGGAGGACACGGATGGCTCACGTGCACGCCCGCGGACGCAGCTTGCTCGCTGCCTTGCTGACGCTGCCCCTGCTGCTCGCCGGCTGCGGCGGTGGCGACAGCGGCGGGACCACCAGCGGTGGCGGGGCCGGCGGCAGCGCCAGCGGCGGCGGGAACGCGATCCCGGTCGGGATCGTCACCACCACCAGTGGGCTGCTGGGCGGCTACGGCAACCAGTACGTGACCGGCCTGCGGGCCGGCGTCGACTACGCGACCCAGGGATCCAACGCGGTCAAGGGCCGGCCGATTGACCTGCGGATCGTCGACGACGGCGGCGATCCGGCCAAGGCCGTGTCGGCGGCCACCGACCTCGTCGGCCAGGGCGTGAAGGTGCTCGCGGGCACCGCCTCCTCCGGGGTGGCGGTCCAGCTGGCGCCGTTCGCGAAGGAGAACGACGCGCTCTACATCTCGGGCCCGGCGGCGACGGACGCGGTCACCGGCATCAACAAGAACACGTTCCGCTCCGGGCGCCAGACCTATCAGGACGTCGCCACCGCCGCCAGCCTGCTGGAGAACGTGAGCGGCAAGGTGCTCGTCTTCGCGCAGGAGTCCGAGTTCGGCAAGGGCAACGTCGCGGCGGTCAAGGCGGTCCTCGGCAGCAAGGGCGCCACGGTCGAGGAGCTGCTCGCGCCGCTGAACGCCAACGAGTTCACCCCCTTCGCCCAGCAGATCAAGGACCGGAAGCCCGACCTGCTCTTCGTGGCCTGGGCCGGTGAGACCACCTCCGGGATGTGGCAGGCGCTGCAGCAGCAGGGCGTCTTCGACGCGACCAGGGTCACGACCGGGTTGGGCGACTCGGCCAGCTTCTCCGCGTACGGCAAGGACCCCCAGGACATCAGGTTCCTGGCGCACTACTTCGCGCAGGCACCGGACAACGACGTCAACCGGGCCCTGGTGCAGCGCGCGCCCAAGGCCGACCTGTTCAGCCCCGACGGCTTCGTCGCCGGGCAGATGATCGTGCGGGCACTGTCGGAGGGCGACCCGAAGGACACGTCGAGCATGGTCCGCGCGCTGGAGGGCTGGAGCTTCGACGCCCCCAAGGGTCGCCAGACCATCCGGGCCGAGGACCACGCCATGCTGCAGCCGATGTTCACGGCCCAGCTCAGCGGCGAGCCCGCCAGCCGGACGGCCAAGCGGCTCTCCGTCCTGCCGCCGGAAGCCGTCGCGCCTCCCGCCAAGAAGATTCCGTGAGCCACGGTCTCGTACCAGCCTCCGGCGCAGCACCACGGGAGTCCGCTCCCGTGGTGCTGCAGACGGTGGGACTCACATGGCGGGTCGGCGGCTTCACCATCGTCGAGGACGTCGACCTGGCGGTGCGCGAAGGCGAGTTCCTCTCGGTCATCGGCCCCAACGGCGCCGGCAAGAGCACGCTGATCAACCTGCTGAGCGGCACGGCGTCGCCGGTCGCCGGGCGCATCGAGTTGGGAGGGGTCGACGTGACCCGGGCGCGGCCGGCCGCGCGGGTGCGCCGCGGTCTCGGGCGCACCTACCAGACCTCCAGCCTCTTCCCCGGCCTCACCGTGCTCGAGAACGCCCGCCTCGCGGCCCAGGCCCGCCGCGGGGGCAGCCTCGCCCTGTGGCGGCGCCCCGCCCGCGGCGACGACGCCACGCGCACCGCTCTGCAGCGCCTCGACGAGGTGGGCCTGGCGTCGCGCAGCGACGACCTGGTCGGGGGCCTGCCGCACGGCGACAAGCGCAAGCTCGAGATCGCCCTCGTCCTCTGCGGCGAGCCCACGGTGCTGCTGCTCGACGAGCCGACCGCGGGAGTCAGCGCGGAGGAGGTGGAGCCGCTCGTCGCGGTCGTCCGCGACGTGCACGCGGCCGGCCGCACGGTCGTCATGGTCGAGCACCACATGGAGCTCGTCACGGAGATCTCCGACCGCATCGCGGTCATGCACCAGGGCCGGCTCCTGGTCTGCGACACGCCGGCGGTCGTCATGGCCGACCCCACGGTGCAGGAGGCCTATCTGGGTGCGGCGCTGTGAACCGTACGGACCCCGCTGACGCACCGGTGCTGCAGGTCGAGGACCTGCACGTGCACCGCGGTGACGCCCACGTGCTGCAGGGTGTCAGCTTCGACGTCCGCCCTCGGCGGGTCACCGCCCTGCTCGGGCGCAACGGCGCCGGCAAGACGACGACGCTGCTGGCCGTGCTGGGCCTGCTGCCCGGGCGGGGGCGCGTCCGCTACGCCGGTGAGGACGTGCTCGGCGTGCCCCCGCACCGGCTGGTGCGCCGCGGGGTCGGCTACGTGCCCGAGGACCGGGAGGTCTTCACCTCGCTCAGCGTCGCGGAGAACCTGCGGCTGGCCGCGCGCACCCCGCAGGCCAGGGAGCGACTCGACCTGGTGCACTCGCTCTTCCCCGACCTGCAGCGGCGCGCCACCCAGCGGGCCGGGACCCTCTCGGGGGGGCAGCAGCAGATGGTGGCGATCGCGCGGGCGCTGCTCAACCCGAACGGGCTGCTGCTCGTGGACGAGCCCAGCAAGGGCCTGGCGCCGATCGTCGTCGCCGACGTGGTGGCCGGGCTGGCCCGGGCGGCGGAGGAGACCACGATCCTGCTGGTCGAGCAGAACCTGCGGGTCGCGGAGCGCCTCGCCACCGACGTCGTCGTCCTCGACCACGGGACCGTGGTCTACCGGGGGGCGATGACCGAGCTGTTCGGGGACCCCGACCTGACGCGGCGCTATTTGGGTGTGGCCGGACGCGCGGGGGCGGCATGAGCACCCTGGTCCTGATCACCGTGACGAGCCTGGGCCTCGCCGGGCTCTACTTCCTGCTGGCCTCGGGCCTGTCGCTGATCTTCGGGCTGATGGACGTGCTGAACCTCGCCCACGGCGCCTTCTTCGGCATCGGCGGCTACGCCGCCTGGCTGGTCATGGACCGGCTCGACGCCGTCGGCTCCCTCGGCCTGCGCTTCGTCGTCGCCGTCGCGGTCGCCGCCGTCGTGGGGCTGGTCCTCGGCGCGCTGGTCGAGAAGCTGCTCATCGCCCGCAGCTACGGCAACCACCTGGCGCAGATCCTGCTGACGATCGGGCTCGGCTTCGCCCTCGTCGCGCTGCTCGGCGGCCTGTTCTCGTACGACCCGAAGCCGCTGCCACAACCGGCCTGGTTCACCGGCACCACCGGTCTGCTCGGCGCGCGCATCCCCAACAGTCGCCTGCTCATCCTGGCCGTCGCCGCGGTGCTCCTCGTGGCCCTGCTCGTCTTCCTCCGGCGCACGCGCCACGGCCTGGTGATCCGTGCGGGCGTCGAGAACCGGCGCATGGTGCAGGCCCTCGGCATCGACGTCGGCACCAGCTTCACCCTGGTCTTCGCGATCGGCGGCCTGCTCGCCGCCGTCGGGGGGGCGCTCGGCGCCGTCTACTTCAATGGGATCAGCCCCGGCCTCGGCACCGGGCAGCTCATCTTCGCCTTCATCGTCGTCGTCATCGGCGGCCTGGGCTCCATCGCGGGCACCGCCCTGGCGGCCGTGCTCGTCGCGCTCACCCAGCAGTTCGTCAACTTCTACGTCGGCTCCGGCCTCGGCGACATCGCCGTGGTCGGCCTGCTCGCCGCGGTCCTGCTCGTGCGCCCGCAGGGCCTGCTCGGGGCGGCCGCCCGATGAGCGGCCTGTCCACCGTCGAGCCGGCCTCCCCCCTTGAGCGCGGGGAGCCGGGGGCCACCCGGCGCGGGCGCGGCCGCGTCCTGCGCGGGCCGGTCGTGGCCCTGCTCGTCGTGGCCGTCTTCGGCGCCCTGCCCTTCTTCGACGTCGCCGTCCCGGTCGTGCTCCCCGGCTCCGTCTCGAGCCCGGGCTCCCTGCAGCTGCTGGCGATCGCCCTGGTGTTCGCCGGCCTGGCCGTCTCCTACGACGTCATCTTCGGCTACACCGGGCTGCTGTCGTTCGGGCACGCGCTGTTCTTCGGCGCCGGCGCCTATCTCACCAACCTGCTCATGGGCCGCGGGATCGGCTACGTCGCCAGCGCCGCCCTCGCCGTGCTGGCCACCGCGCTCGGCGCGGCCGCGCTCGGCGGCATCGCGCTGCGCGCCCGGGGGGTGGCCTTCGCCATGGTCACCCTGGCCTACGTCGAGGCCTTCGCCATCTTCCTGCTCACCGACCCGCTGGGGTTCACGGGCGGGGAGGAGGGACTGCCGCTGGTGTCGGAGCAGGTCCCGAGGTCGCTGCGCGGGGTCGTCAACACCGACAATCTCTACTGGCTGGCCCTGGCCTTCGCCGTGCTCGCCTACCTGCTCGCCCGCTTCGCCGTCACCTCCCTCGCCGGCCGGGTGTGGGAGGCCGTGCGCGAGAACGAGGACCGCGTCGAGCTGCTTGGCCTGCGGCCGCTCGGCTTCAAGCTCGTCGCCCTGACCTTCGCGAGCACGCTGGCAGCCGCCGGCGGCGCGGTGCACCTGCTGCTGCTGCGCGGCGCCAACCCCGACCTGGCCTCGGCCGACTTCACCCTGGCGCTGCTCGTCATGGTGGTCCTGGGCGGCGCGGGACGGCTCTGGGGCGCCGCCATCGGCGGGTTCCTCTACGGGCTACTCACGCTGCGCCTGCCGGCCCTGGGTGCCTCCGGTGTGCTCGCGGGGCTGCCCGGGCCCGTCGAGCGGGTGCTCGCCGAGCCGCTGTTCGTCCTCGGCGCCCTGTTCGTCCTGCTCGTGCTCTTCGCCCCCGGCGGGGTCGCCGGCTTCGCCGCCCGCGTCCGCTCCGCCGCCTCCCTCCGCAGGTCGCCCCGCTCCCCCTGAGCCCATCGGAGGCGCGTTCCCCGAGTGCCCCACCCCTGCGCGGGGCAGCCACCGCCTCGGCGTACCCTTCGCGCAGGCCCGCGCTGGCTGCACCGCTGCGCCCGAGCACCAGGGAGACTGCATGCGCTTCACCATCCGCCGGCTACGCCTCACCGTCTCCACCGCCGCCGCTGCAGCAGCGACCGCACTCGCAGCCACGATCGCCCTTCCCACGCCGGCTTCACCGGCCCCCTCCCCCGTCGGCGCGACCTCCACGGCCGCCGGCCTGCCCCGGCTCAACATCACCTCGAGCTACGTCACCGGCATCTCCTCCGGCGGCTACATGGCGACCCAGCTGCAGGTCGCGTACTCCAGCCGCTTCCGCGGGGCGGGGATCTTCAGCGCCGGGCCGTACTACTGCGCCCAGCAGAGCCTGGCGCTCGCCCTTGCGGCGTGCACCGCCAACACCACGCCCACGGAGCTGCCGAAGCTCATCGCCCAGACCGACCAGTACGCGCAGGCCGGCAAGATCGACCCGACCTCGAACCTCGCCACCCAGCCCACGTGGTTCTTCTGGGGCACCAAGGACCAGACGGTGGTCGGCTCCGTGGCCGACGACCTCGCCGCCTACTATCGGCACTACCGGGTGCCGCTGAAGTACCGGAACAGCGAGCCCGCCGGGCATGCCTGGATCAGCCGGCTCGGGCTCAACCCCTGCGGGGTGACGTCGCCGCCGTTCATCAACGACTGCGGCCCGGGCGTCGACACCGACATGCTCAGCACCATGTTCGGCTCCGTGAAGCCGCGCAACACGGGCGCGCCCCGCGGAGAGGTGATCTCGTTCTCCCAGGACCCGTACGCCGCGCCGGCCAAGCTGGGCGCCGGCGATCCGGCGCGCAGCGGCGCGGCCGCCATCGGCATGGGACCCAGCGGCTACGCCTACGTCCCGTCCTCCTGCAAGGGCGGCACCCCCTGCAAGCTCGTCGTGGCCCTGCACGGGTGCCGGCAGACCGCCGGCGAGATCGGCACCACGTTCGTCAAGCAGTCGGGCCTCAACGAGTTCGCCGACACCAACCGCTTCGTGGTGCTCTACCCGCAGGCGAACCGTGACGAGACCTTCGGCAACCCGAAGGGCTGCTGGGACTGGTGGGGCTACCTCGGACCCAACGACGACGACTACGCGACCCGCGGCGGCCCGCAGATGGCCACGGTCATGAGCATGGTGGGCGCGGTCAAGGGCTGACGAGGACGTAAGGCGACGCCGCAACGCAGAATGGCGAGATGCCCCGTCATGTCGCTCTGCTGCGCGGGATCAATGTCGGCGGCCACAACAAGGTGGCGATGGCGGACCTGCGCCGCCCGCGTCCGCTCCGCCGCCTCCGCCCGCCGGTCGCCCCGCTCGAGCTGACCCCCGTACGGCCCCACCCGGCCCCGGTCAGTCCGGTCGGTCCGGTCGGTCCTGGGCGCCGGGAGAGGGGTGAGCGACGAGCTGGGCGAGGTAGAGCTTCTCCCCGAGGCTCGTGATCAGTTGCAGCTGGGTCTCGAGGTAGTCGAGGTGGTGCTCCTCGTCGACGAGGATCCGCTCGAACAGGGCGGCGGAGGTGAGGTCGCCGACCTCGCGCATGTAGGCGCTGCCGGCCCGCAGCCGCTGCACGGCTTCCACCTCGACGGCCATGTCGGCCTGGAACTGCTCGGGCACGGTCTGCCCGATGCGCAGCGGGAAGAGGCGCTGGTAGTTCGGCAGGCCGTCGAGGAACAGCAGGCGCTCGGTGAGCTCCTCGGCGTGGCGCATCTCGTCGATCGACTCGTAGCGCGTGTGGTCGGCGAGCCTGGTGTATCCCCAGTTGGCCTGCATCTTCGCGTGCAGGAAGTACTGGTTGATCGCGGTCAGCTCGGCCGTCAGCTGCTCGTTGAGGTACTCCAGCACCCGCGGGTCACCCTGCATCCCTGCCTCCTCGTCGATCCTTCAGGAGCCGGCTTCACCCCGGTCGCCCGAACCTATCGGTCAGCGACCGCGAGCTGGCCTCGGCGGAGGAACCCGAGGAGGAGAGCGAGGCGCTCGTGACAGCTGCCGCAGCCGGTGCCCGCGCCGCACGCGGCGCCGAGCGCCTCCCGGTCCGCGGCGCCGGCCGTGACGTGCGCGGCGACCTCCTGCTCGGTGACGGCGTAGCAGATGCAGACGTACATGGCGGGATCTCCAGAGCCGGTCAGGTCGCGACGCCCGCCAGCTGGCGGGTGAGCGTGTCGAGCAAGGGCATGGCCTGGGCGAGCAGCGCGTGGTCGTCGGCCTCGGCCTCGCAGGAGCGCCGGACGAAGCCCGCCAGCAGGACGGCGAGCTCGTCGTCCCCGGCCTCCTCACCCGCGTCTCCCCGGCTCACGGCCTCGGCGAGCCGGCTCAGGGCGGGGTCGGCATGCAGTCCGTGCTGGGCGAGAAGGACCTCGAAGGTGCAGGCGTCGCGATCGCCCGGACGCACCCGATGGGTGTAGTCGCCGCCGGGAACGTCGAAGGCGTAGCCCCCCGTGACGCGAGCGACCTGACCGACGTGCTCGGCCGGGACGAACACGAAGCGGGCCTCGCCGTCCAGGCGCCGGCGGATGAGCCACGCCGAGGCGAGCGCGTCGAGGCCTGGCCGGCTGGCGGTCACCCAGATCATCCGCCCTCCCAGGACCGGCTAGCTGAGGCGAGCCTTACCTAACCACACGCCGGACCGGATGGGTAGAACCGGTTCGGCGCAGCAACCTCGGTGCGTCGGAGCTGCGGTCCTCCACCGTCGTCGGCAGCTGCTGGTGATAGGCCCCGCTCGGCAGCACTCCGCAGCCGCCGTAGCGCTCCATCACCCGCAGCTGGGCGAGCACGTCCTCCCCGCAGTGCTGCTCGGGCAGCTGGCGCCAGAACGAGAACCCGCCCGTCTCGCGCAGCCGGGCCACGTCGTACAGGACGCATCCCCCCACCCAGGCGACCTTGTAGAGCACCGGGGCGGCGTCGGTCGCCCCCAGCCGGTCCTGGACGTGCCACGCGTTCGCCGCGCTGTGCAGGTGGTGTCGCTCCCACGCGGGGTCGCCCGGTTCGATCGTCTCCGGCTGCACCGGCCCCTGCCACCGCTCGATGCCCTGCTGATGGGGACGCGCGTCCTCGAGGTGGGACAGCCCGATCAGCGGTGCCCCGACGAAGCCACAGCCCTGCTGGCGGATCACCCGCAGCAGCCGGGCGAGCAGGTCGGGCTCGCACAGCACGTCGTCGTCGAGGAACAACGCGTACGGCGCGCGTGCCTGGTCGAGGAGGTACTGCCGGTGCTCGGCGAGGCCGCGGCGGGGGAGGTGCCGGTGGAGCTCCACCGGTCGGCCCGTGGCGCGCAGCAGCCGGACCGGCGTCTGCACCTCCGGTGCCGCCGTCGAGTCCGCGTCCTCGGTCTGGTCCGAGACGACCACCCGGAAGGCCGGCAGCGTCTGGGCGGTCAGCCCGGCGAGGGTGACGGCCAGGGCGGCCGGGCGCCGATGGGTGGGGACGAGGACGTCGAGGACCGGGTGCAGCACCGTTGCCTTCCCTTCCGCGTCAGCCTCCTGCGCCGTGCCCACTTTCCGCCCGGGAATGCACGGCCGACGCCCGAGGCATGGCTGCCGGGAGGGGGGGAAGGGCGCCAGCAGAAATCCGCACCGCGAAGGAGACGACGTGTCACCGTACGCGCCCGCCCTGCTGGCGCCCGGCGGGCCGCTGGTCCCCGGGGTCGAGCGCATCGCCGTGCTGCGCTCCAACGGCATCGGCGACTTCGTCCTCGCCGTGCCGGCGCTGCAGGCGCTGCGCGCCGCCTATCCCGAGGCCGAGATCACCTATCTGGGGACCGCGTGGCACCCCGAGCTGCTGGAGGGCCGGCCGGGGCCCTGGGATCGCGTGGTCGTCGTGCCGCCCTATCCGGGGGTCCGCGACGGTGCGGGAGCGAGCCGCGACGGTGCTGAGGTCCGGGAATTCTTCGCCGGCCAGCAGCGGGCCGGCTACGACCTCGCGATCCAGCTCCACGGCGGCGGTGGCAACTCGAATCCGTTCGTGCGGGCCCTGGGCGCCCGCACCACCGCGGGCCTGCGCGACGTCGGGGCGCCGCCGCTGGACCGGACCGTCCCGTACAGCTACTACCAGCACGAGGTGCACCGGTTCCTCGAGGTCGTCGGGCTGGTCGGCGCGGTGCCGGTCGAGCTCGATCCCCGGCTGAACGTCACCGCGGCCGACCGGACGGCCGCTGACGCCGTCCTGCCCGCGGGCGCGGGGCCGCTGGTGGCCGTACATCCGGGGGCGAGCGATCCGCGGCGGCGCTGGCCGCCGGCATCGTTCGCCGCCGTCGGCGACGCGCTGGCCGAGCGGGGCGCGCAGGTAGTGCTGGTCGGGCACGGCAGCGACGACGAGCACGCGGCCGCCGGCATCGCCGAGGACATGAGCACCAGCCCGCTGAACCTCGTCGGGCGGCTGTCGATGAGCGCGATGACCGGCGTCCTCGCCCGCTGCCGCCTCGTGGTCGGCAACGACTCCGGCCCGCGCCATCTCGCGGCGGCGGTCGGCGCGGCGACGGTGGGCGTCTACTGGTGCGGCAACCTCATCAACGCCGGCCCGCTCACCCGCACCCGGCACCGGGTCGGCGTGTCCTTCCGGACCGCCTGCCCGGTGTGCGGAGCCGACCAGGGCGCGGCCCGCTGCCCGCACGACCCGTCGTTCGTCGCCGACGTGCCCGTCGAGGACGTCGTTTCAGCTGCACTCGACCTGTACGACGCGCAGACCCAGGCGGCCGCCGCGTAGTCCACCCTCGCGGCAGGGACAGGATGGGGCGGTGCGGATCCTGCTCGTCGCCGTCGCTGGCGCGCTCGGCGCCCTGTGCCGCTACGCGGTCGGTCTCGCCGCCGGCTCCGCGGCCTTCCCCTGGGCCACCTTGGCCATCAACGTCGCGGGGTCGTTCCTGCTCGCGGCGCTGCTCGCCGTGGCGCCCGTCCCCCGCGGCGACGTCACCGTCGCGCTGGGAACCGGATTCCTCGGCGCGTTCACCACCTTCTCCACCTTCAGCGTCGAGACGCTGGCGCTGCTGCGCGACGGACGGGCGGGCGCTGCGGCGGCGTACGTCGCCGCGTCGATGGTGCTGGGTGTGGCGGCGGCCGGCGCGGGCTGGCTGGTCGGTGACCGCCTGGTGTGATCGACCCCATGCCTCGTCAGGGGCCGCTGGCCTTCGCTTTCGCAGCCGGGGGCAGGTACGTTCGCCCGCGGTCGAGAGGTCAGCCTCGGATCTTCGGTGTCCCTGGGCACAGGGGCAGCCACGGCGCCCGACCCCTGCGCGCCCCTGCAGGCCCTCGACAGTCAGGACCCGGCGGCCGATCGCGTGGAACGGGACGCGCCAGCCGCAGTCCCGGCCGCCGCGCGCACGTGCTCGGCGACCACCGCAGCACCGCGGGCCGACAGCAGGACGGAGTAGTGGTTGACGTCGGGCACCGCCACCACGCGTAGGGAGCCGGGCAGCGCCGCCTGCGCCAGCCGTTGGTCGTCGTAGAGGCCCTGCGGCTGGTCGAGCAGCCCGCGCTCGGCCCACAGCAGGGTGGCGGGAGCGCGCATGCGGTGCACGGCACTCAGGGCCTCCTCGCCGCGGAGCACCTCGCCGCCGTCGGTGCGGACCGCGTCCAGAGCGCACGAAGAACGCAACGTCGGGGCCTGTCCGATCAGGTCGCGCGCCAGGTACTCCTCCAGCTCCGGTGACCAGTCGCCCCGCAGGGCCGGATGCGGGCGCCAGAAATCCAGATAGGCCTCGAGCGAGGGAAAGGTCATCTGCAGGCGCTGCATCGCGGGGCCGATCACGGCCTGCAGGACGGTGTCGAGGTCGGCTCCCGGCGGCGCGGGAAAGCCGACCCCCCCGTCGACGAGCACGAGCTCGCGCACCCGCTCGGGATAGCGCACCGCGGCGACGGCCGCGACGAAGGCCCCCATCGAGTGCCCCACGATCGTGACCTCGCCGACCTCGAGCGCGTCGAGGACGGCGACGAGGTCGGCGGCGTGCGTGGCCAGGCCGTACGGGCCCGGCACGGCGGTGCTGCCCGCCCGGCCGCGCAGATCGGGGGCGACCAGCGAGCAGGCCCCGTCGAGGTGCTCGGCGACGAGCGACCAGGACAGGGCGTTCGCGGTGATGCCGTGGGCGGCCAGGACCACCGGACCGTCCCCGGGCCAGCGCAGCACCGCCAGGGAGCCGCCCTGCACCGGGACGGCGATCTCCTCGTACGCCCTGGCCATCGCGATCTCCTGTGGGCTTTCAGCCGCTGCCCGCGGCCCGCAGCAGCTCCCGGGCCACGGCGCCGGCGCCGCGGGCGCCGAGCAGCACGGTGTAGTGGTTGACGTCCTCGACCTCGACCACCCGTACCCAGTCGGGGTCGAGGCACGCCCGCGCCAGGCCGCGCGCGGTGTAGAGGCCGCCGGCCTCGTCGCGCATGCCGCGTGGCGCCCACAGCAGGGTCGAGGGGCAGGTGAGTCGCCGCACCGCGGTCAGCGTCTCCTCGTCGCGGAGCACGGCGGCCGCGTCGGCGCGCACGGCTCGCTGCACGACCGAGGAGCGCAGCGTCAGCACCGATCCGATGAGGTCGCGGTCGAGGTGAGCGGCGAGATGGGAGGACCAGTCGCGGCGCATCGCGGGATGGCGGCGCCAGTAGGACTGGTAGGCGGCGCGGCTGCGGAAGGTCGAGCCCAGCTGCTGCATCCCCGGGTCGAGGGCGCCGTAAAGCAGCAGGTCGGGGTTGAGCCACCGGGGCACGGCGAGCGGCAGCCCGCCGTCGACGAGGACGACGTGGTCGACGCGCTCGGGGGCCCGGCCGGCGGCCACCGCCGCCGCGAACGCGCCCATGGAGTGCCCGGCGAGGACGGCGCGTTCGACGCCGAGCACGTCGAGGACGCGCACGAGGTCGTCGGCGTGCGCGCCGATGCCGTACGGTCCGCGCACCCGCCGGCTGCCCGCGCGTCCGCGCAGGTCGGGGGCCAGCAGGGTCACGGCACCACCGAGCTGCTCGGCGACCAGCGACCAGGCGAGGGCGTTCGAGGTGATGCCGTGCGCGGCGAGGACGACGGGGGCGGTGCCGACGCCGGCCCGGGCGGGATCGGCGGGCCACCGCAGCACGGCGAGCTGCCCCCCTGCCACCGGCACCTGCAGCTCCTCGGGCTGCGCCGGCCCGGCGGGCGTGCCCGGGTGCCAATCGGTCGTCTCGTCGAGTGCCGTCCTCACGTTGGCGTCCCGCCCTTCACGAGTTGCTTGCCGCTGCATCGATCTACTGCCGTTTGCAGGTTCCCAGGCCTGGAACCCTTACCTGTCGTGACGAGGTTCGAGGTGTGGGCCCCGCGGGCCCAGACGGTCGAGCTCGACCTCGGGGGCGCGCGCCGCGAGCTGCAGCAGGCGTCGGGCGGCTGGTGGGCGCTCGAGGCCCCGGAGGTCGGCGCCGGGTCCGACTACGCCTACCGGGTCGACGGCTCCGACCCCACCCCCGACCCACGCTCGCGCTGGCAGCCCGCCGGGGTGCACGGGCCGTCGCGGACGTACGACCCGGGAGCGTACGCGTGGGGCGACGGGCAGTGGCGTGGGCTGGCCCTGCCCGGAGCGGTGGTCTACGAGCTGCACGTCGGCACGTTCACCGCCGAGGGCACCTTGGACGCCGCCATCGAGCGGCTCGACCACCTGGTGGCGCTCGGGGTCGACGCGGTCGAGGTGCTGCCGGTCGCCGCCTTTCCCGGGCGGCACGGCTGGGGCTACGACGGCGTGCACCTCTACGCGGTGCACGAGCCCTACGGCGGGCCGGAGGCCTTCGCGCGCTTCGTCGACGCCTGCCACGCGCGCTCGCTCGGCGTCGTGGTCGACGTCGTCTACAACCACCTCGGACCGAGCGGCAACTACCTCGGCCGCTTCGGGCCGTACTTCACCGACAGGCACGCCACCCCGTGGGGGGCGGCGGTCAACCTCGACGACGACGGGGCGTACGAGGTGCGCCGCTGGATCGTCGACAACGCCCGCATGTGGCTGCGCGACTACCACGTTGACGGACTGCGCCTCGACGCGGTGCACGCCCTGGTCGACGACTCGGCGCTGCACCTGCTCGAGGAGCTCGCCGGGGAGGTCGACGCTCTCGCCGCGGAGCTCAACCGGCCGCTGTTCCTCATCGCCGAGTCCGACCTCAACGACCCGCGCCTGGTCACCCCGGTCGAGGCCGGCGGCTACGGCCTGAGCGCGCAGTGGAGCGACGACTTCCATCACGCGCTGCACACGCTGCTGACCGGCGAGGGGCAGGGCTACTACGCCGACTTCGCCGCCCAGCCGTACGAGGCGCTGCGTCGCACCCTCACCCGCGCCTACTTCCACGACGGCACCTGGTCGTCGTTTCGCGGCCGTCGCCACGGCCGGCCCGTCGACGCGCACCGGACGCGGGCCTACCGCTTCGTCGGCTACCTGCAGGACCACGACCAGGTGGGCAACCGCGCGCTCGGCGAGCGCATCTCGGCCACCATGTCCGCCGGCCGGGTCCGGATCGGGGCCGCACTGGTGCTGACCAGCCCCTTCACGCCGATGCTCTTCATGGGCGAGGAGTGGGCCGCCTCGACGCCCTGGCAGTACTTCACCGACCACCAGGAGCCCGACCTCGCCGAGGCGGTGCGCCAGGGGCGCCGGCGGGAGTTCGCCGAGCACGGCTGGGCCGAGGGCGACGTACCCGACCCGCAGGACTCGGCGACGGTGCGACGCTCCACGCTGGACTGGGCGGAGCCCGGACGGGAGCCGCACGCGGCCACGCTGCGGTGGTACCGCGAGCTCCTCGCGCTCCGCCGTGCCCACCCGGAGCTGACCGACCCCCGCCTCGAACGCACCGATGTCTCCTACGACGACCAGGCCGGCTGGCTGGTCGTACGCCGTGGCGACGTGCGGGTGGTGTGCAACCTCGCCAGGGAGGCCCAGCAGGTGCCGATCGACGTGCCCGGCTCGGCGGTGCTGCTCGCCTCCGACGCCGCGACGGCCCTGTGCGGGAACACGGTGATGCTGCCGGCCGAGTCCGTCGCCGTGCTCACGACGGCGTAGCGAGGCGCCGTGCTGTTCTCCACCCACATCGTCGCCGGCGCGGTGCTCGGCGGCCTGCTGCGCCGCCCCGCGCTCGTCGCCCCCGTGGCCGTCGCCTCTCATCTGGCGATGGACCTGGTGCCGCACTGGGGCGTTCCCGACGAGGCCGCCTTTCTGCGCGCCGCGCGGGTGGACGGGCTGGCGGCACTCGCGCTCGGGGTCGGGCTGCTGCTGCGCGCGCCGGGGCCGCGCCGGGTCGCCGTACTGACCGGCATGGCGGGGGCCGGCCTGCTCGACCTCGACAAGCCGTGTCGGCACTTCTTCGGGATCTCGCCGTTCCCGCGGGCAGTGGACGATTTCCACGCCCGCATCCAGGAGGGCGTGGAGGCACCCGAGCGGGTGTGGGTCGACCTGCTGTCGGCGCTGGCGCTGGGCGCCGTCTTCCTTCGTCAGCACGGGCGCTAGCCGACGACTGCAGCGCCGAATGCCTCGCCCGCCAGCGCGTCCGAGAGCCCTGCGCGCGGCTCTCCAGATAGGGTCCCCCGGTCAGCCCGGTCGGCGTGCCCACGAAGACGTTGAGGGCTCCGGCCTCCTGCTCCGAGCCCACGGCCTCACCCGGCGCCCCGGCGACCAGGTCGCCATCGACGACGGCCACGGCCGCGCCCAGCAGGTTTCCGCTCTCCGCCGTCCCCCCGGCACCGGGGGTGTCCTGGGAGAGGAAGCGGGAGCCGGTACCCGACAGGCCGCCCGGGCCGGCCTTCAGGACGACCACGGCACCCGCCCGCAACCGGCTGCCGATCGCCTCGCCCGGCACCCCGACGGCGAGATCGGCACGGCCGTCCCCGTCGAGGTCGCCGGTGCCGACGGCGGAGCCGAACCGGTCCCGCGCCTCGCTGGTGCCGGCGACCTCCGCGCTGTCCTGGGAGAGCACGACGAGACGTGCGGGGTCGACGCCCGCGGCCGACCCGCGCAGCGTGACGACGCCCCCGCTGGCGTCCCTGCCGTCCCGGTTGGCCAGGGGGGCGCCCGCGACGACGTCGCCGAATCCGTCCTGGTCGAAGTCGCCGACCGCGACCGAGGCGCCCAGCGCGCCTGCCACCGTCGCTCCGCCCGTCACCGAGGTGGCGCCCTGCGCGCGCGTGCCGTCGGCGGAACCGGGCAGGACGTGCACGGCGCCCCGTCCGTTGTCCTCCCCGAAGGCACCGGCGACCAGGTCGTCCTTGCCGTCACCGGTCACGTCGCCCAGCGCGAGGCTGCCCCCGAAGGAGTCCTTCGCCTCCACCCGCCCGCCTGGCAGGTCGCCCTGGTCGTACGCGCGGCTGCCGGTGGCCGTGGGTCCCTTCGCGCCGCCGGGCAGCACGGTGACCGTGCCTGCATCGACCACGGACCCGACGTCCTCGCCGTCGGCGCCCACGGCCAGGTCGTCGAAGCCGTCGCCGTTGGCGTCGCCGGCGGCCAGCGCGCTCCCCCACGCGTCGTCGCTCTCGTCCGCGCCGGGCACGCCCGGACTGGCCTGCGAGAACGTCGGGCCGGCACGCAGTCCCTCGGCCGAGCCGAGGAACACCTGCACCAGGCCGACGGTGCCCGCACCGGCCAGCGCCTCCCCGGGGACGCCGACCGCGAGGTCGCTGTAGGCGTCGGAGTTGAAGTTTCCGACCGCCAGGGTTCCGCCGAAGCCGTCGCCCGTCTCGGGGCTTCCCGGCACGCCCGGGCTGGCCTGGGAGAGCAGCACGGGCGTCCGCTCGCTGCTGAAGAACACGGCCACGCTGCCGGCGCCCACCGTCTCGCCGACGTCCTCGCCCGGCGCGCCCACCGCCACGTCCGCGCCCCCGTCACCATCGAAGTCGACGATCGACCCTGGCTCCGCGGCCGCCGCGGCGACGGGTGCCAGCGGGAGCCCTAGGCCGACCGTGAGCAAAAGAGCGGACAGGGGAAGACGCACGGTGCCGATCTCCTCACAGGAAGTGACGGCCCGACCCTAACCGTCCCCACAGCGGGCCGGCAGCGCGCCGCGCCGCGCGGGTTAGGCTCCGCCGAGTGGCGGGCGACGTTCGCGAACTGGCGCCCGACGAGCTCCCAGCGGCCTGGGTCCTGGGCAGCCTGGCCTTCGGCCGGCAACCGGGGCCCCCTCCCGCCTCGTTCCTCGAGGACAATGCGGCGACGATGCGCCTCGGCGCCTTCAATGCGCGGGGCCGGCTCGTCGCCAAGGCGACCGACCGGCACTACCGGCAGTCGTACGGCGGCCGGTGGGTCGAGGCGGCCGGGGTCGCCGGTGTCGCGGTCGTCCCGGAGGCGCGCACCGGTGGCTTGGCGCGGACGGTGCTCGCCGCTCTGATCCGCAGCGCCCACGAGCGCGGGGCCGCGGTCAGCCCGCTGTTCCCGACCGTGCCCGCGGTCTACCGGGCATCCGGTTGGGAGGTGGTCGGCGTCCGCTCGTCCTATCGGCTGCCGGCGTTGGCACTGCGTCAGGTGCCGGTTTCCGCCGGAGTAGGGCTGTCCGCCGCCGAGGAGTCCGACGGTGCGAGGATCCGGGAAATCTACCGTCGGATCGCGCAGAGCACCGGGGGGCTGCTCGACCGCGACGGGCCGTTGTTCGAGCAGTCGGGTTCGCGGCTGCTCGAGGACGTCGACGGCATCACCCTCGCGACCGGCGCGACCGGTGACGTCGAGGGCTACTGCTCATGGACCCGGGGCAACGGCTACGACCCCGGCGCGCAGCTCACGGTCTCCGACCTGCTCGCCCTGACCCCCGGTGCGATGGCGGCGCTGCTCGCCATGCTCGGCTCGTGGGCGCCGGTCACGCCGACGCTGGTGGTCCGCCTGCTCGACGCCGACGCCATCAGCGTCCCGGTGCCGGTTCTGGCGTCCGAAGGCGAGCAACGCTGGATGCTCCGCGTCCTCGACGCCGGCCGCGCCGTGGCCCAGCGGGGTTGGCCCACCGGCCTGCGGGCCGCCGTGGACCTCGATCTCGTCGATCCGCTCGTCCCCGAGCACGCGGGTTCTCATCGCCTCGTCGTCGAGGACGGCGCCGGTCGGTGGGAGCCCGGTGGCAGCGGCGCGCTGCGCCTGCACGTCCGCGCCCTGTCGGCGCTCTACGGCGGCGGTGTCACCGCCGCTGCCCTGCACCGGGCCGGTCTGGTCGACGGCGACTCCGCGGCGCTGGGCACGCTGGACCTGCTGTTCGCTGGCCCGCGTCCGCAGCTGCTCGACTACTTCTGAGGCACGCGGCGGCTACGAGGAGCGGCGCAGGGTGCGCTCCCCGACGCGCTCGCCCTCCCGGGCCAGCGCGACGAGCCGGCTGATCGCGCGGGAGTACTTCTTGCGGTATCCGCCCGAGAGCAGCTCCTGGGGGAACAACCCGTCGAGGGGCTGCCCGCTGGCGACCACCGGGACGTCGCGGTCGTAGAGCCGGTCGGCTAGCACGACCAGGCGCAGGGCGGCGTTCTGGTCGGCCACCGACGAGACTCCCCGCAAGAAGACGGCCTCGACCCCGTCGAGCAACGCGCCGTACCGGCTGGGGTGCAGCCGGGAGAGGTGAGCGATCAGCGCGGGGAAGTCGTCGAGCGTCGCGCCCGGAAGGGAGCTCGCGGCCGCCACCAGCAGGGAATCGTCGGACGGAGGTGGAGCCGCAGGCAGCCCGCGGTGCCGGTAGTCCTCGCCCTCGATGCGAAGCACCTCGAAGCGGGCCGCCAGGCCCTGGATCTCCCGGAGGAAGTCCTCGGCGTCGAAGCGACCCGCACCGAGCGATCCCGGCAAGGTGTTGGACGTGGCGCCCAGCTGGACGCCCGACTCCGTCAGCCGGGTGAGCAGCGTCGAGACGAGCACCGTGTCGCCGGGGTCGTCGAGCTCGAACTCGTCGATGCAGATGAGCCGGTGTCCCGACAGCGCTTCGACCGCCGCATTGAAGCCCAGCGCGCCGACGAGGTTGGTGAACTCCACGAACGTGCCGAACGCCTTCGGCCGAGGCGCGGCGTGCCACAGCGAGGTGAGCAGGTGGGTCTTGCCCACGCCGAACCCACCGTCGAGGTAGATCCCCGACGGCCCGCGGATCTCCTCCTTGCGACGGAACCAGCCGCTGCGCCGAGGAGGGGCGCTCAGACGCGCAGCGAACGAGCGCATCGCTCCCACTGCCGCCGCCTGGCTCTGCTGGGCGGGGTCCGGGCGGTAGGTCTCGAAGCGTTCGCCGTCGAACCGGGGGGGCGGCACCAGCTCGGCGACCAGCCGGTCGGCCGGCACGGACGGAAAGCGGTCGGCCAGGCGCGGCAGGCGCGCGGTCGC
>JALYMT010000079.1 GCA_030773555.1 Actinomycetota bacterium
GCCCTGGATGCCGCCGCGGCCGCTCGGCTCGAGCCGGCGTGCCGGGAGGCGCTGGCCGCGGCACCCGACGCGGCCCGGTGGGCCCACGACTTCACCCGCGACAGCGGCACCTCACCGGCCGCCTACCGCAAGCACGGGGCGCCCACGGCGGTCCGGGTCGCCGCCGAGGGCGTCGGCAAGGCCTGCGTGCGCGACCCCGACGCGCTGCTCCGCGAGCTGCTCGAGGCCGCGATCGGCGAGTGCGAATCGGCCGTCGGCCGTCAGGGCACCGCACGCGTCGAAGCCCCCGCCTGGTCGGCCGCCTGCGAGCTCACCGGCGCCCGCTAGTCCCGCAGCGCAGCCAGCTCAGGCCGGACGACGAGGGGTGCCCGGGGCTCGGGCACGACGAGCACGCGGGTGCCCGACGGGTGCCCGGTGGCGACGTCCGAGGGCACGTCGATCCGGACGACCGGCGTTGGTGCGGCGTCGAGGCGCACGGTGACGCGAGTCACCGGCCCGAGGAAATTGTGGGTGAGGACGACCGCGCCAAGGCCGGCACTCGATCCGTTCGTGGGGCCTGGTCCGTCAGCGGACCGGAGCCGGAGATCCTCCGGCCGTACCAGCAGGCGCACGGGTGTCCCCGGCCCCTGCGCCGACCGCTCCGGCAACGGCACCCGGTGGTCGTGGACGACCACCGCGCCGTCGGCGACCACGCCGTCGAGCAGGTTCGACACGCCGACGAACTGCGCGACGAACGGGGTGGCCGGCTCCCGGTAAATCCGGGCGGGGGCGTCGAGCTGCTCGAGGCGCCCCTCGTTCATCACGCCCACCCGGTCGGAGACGGCGAGCGCCTCCTCCTGGTCGTGAGTGACGAACAGCGTGGTGATGCCGAGCTCGGTCTGGATGCGCCGGATCTCCTCGCGCAGGTTGACCCGCACCTTGGCGTCCAGCGCCGAGAGCGGCTCGTCCAGCAGGAGCACCTGCGGGCGGATCGCGAGCGCGCGGGCCAGGGCCACCCGCTGCTGCTGGCCGCCGCTGAGCTGGTGGGGGTAGCGGTCGGCGTGCTGTGAGAGGCCCACGAGCTCCAGCAGCTCGCCGGCGCGGGTGCGGCGCTCCCCGGCGGGCGCGCGGCGCAGCCGCAGCCCGAAGGCCACGTTGCCGCGGGCGGTCATGTTCGGGAAGAGGCTGTAGGCCTGGAAGACCATGCCCATGTCACGGCGGTTCGCGGGGACACGGGTGATGTCCTTGCCGGCGACGTGCACCGTGCCGGCGTCGGGCACCTCGAAGCCGGCGACGACCCGCAGCGCGGTCGTCTTGCCGCAGCCGCTCGGCCCGAGCAGGCTCACGAACTCCCCGGCGCCGAGCTCGAGGTCGAGCCCGTCCAGGGCGGTCACGGCACCGAAGCGCTTGCCCACGCCGGTGAGGCGCAGCCCGCTCATGCCTCGGCCCTGCCCGCCGAGGCGCCGGCCGCGGGCAGGGCGACCGGCGCCGCCACGGCGACCTGCTCGTCGTCGACGCGCCCCCCGCGGCGCTGCCCCTCCACCAGCGAGAAGAGCAGCAGCAGCGCGAACGCGAACAGCAGGGCCGCCAGCGACACGGCCACGGACACCGACGCGTTGCGCTTGCCGAGCAGGTTGATGACGACCTGCAGGTTCTCGAAGTTCAGCAGCGAGGCGATCGTGAACTCCCCGAGGACCAGCGCGACGCTGAGGAAGGCCGCGGAGACCAGCGCCCCGCGGATGTTGGGCACGACCACGTGCCAGAGCACCGCCCCCCAGGACGCGCCCAGGCTGCGCGCGGCCTCCGCGAGGGTGGGCAGGTCGACCGCGCCGAGCCCCACGTCGATCGCGCGGAACGCGTACGGCAGGACCAGCACGACGTAGACGAACGTGAGCGTGAGCGGGGAGTCACCCAGCAGGTAGGTCACCCAGGCGTAGATCGGCGCGATGCCGACGACGAGCACGATCGCGGGAATCGTCAGGGGCAGCAGGCAGAGGAACTCGACGACCCGCCGCAGGCGCGGCAGGCGCAGGTGCACCCAGGTCATCGTGGGCACCAGCAGCACGAGCATGACCAGCACGGTGAGCACGGCCAGCTCGAGGGAGACGACGATCGACGCGACCAGGTCGGGGTCGGCGAGGATTCCCCGCCACGGCACCAGGCTGCGTCCGCTGGCTCCCCGCGTGCTGAACTCCAGCATCGCCAGCAGCGGCAGCAGGAACACGGCGGCCGCGGGGACGAGCACCGCCGCGCGGCGCAGACCCCCGGTCACCGGAGCCACCGGGCGGTGCGCCGCTGGAGCAGGGCGTACGCGGTCATGATGAGCGCGACGACGACGACCATGCCGAGACCCAGGGCCTTGCCGAGGTTCTCCCGGCCCAGCACGACCTCGCTGGTGAGAAACGCGCGGATCTGCAGGGGCACGATCGGGCTGCCCTGCGACACGAGCGCGGCCGCGGTGGCGTACGCGGAGAAGGCGTTGGCGAACAGCAGCAGCGTCGAGCCGAGGAAGGCGGGGGCGAGCAGCGGACCGCCCACGTGCCGCCAGAAGTGCCAGGCGCTGCCACCGAGGCTGGACGTGGCCTCCCGCCACTGCGGGCGCAGCCCGTCGAGCGCCGGCAGGAACACGATGACCATCAGGGGTATCTGGAAGTAGCTGTAGACGAGCACCAGCCCGGGCAGGTCGAACAGCCACGCTCCGCCGGCGAACAGGTCGATGCCGAGGGTGTCGCGCAGGAAGACGGGGACGAGCCCGCTGAAGCCGACGGTGGCGAGGAACGCGAAGGCCAGCGTCACCCCGCCGAACTGCGCGAGCACCCCGGAGGCGGCCAGGGCCAAGCGGCGCAGGGCACCGTCCCGGCGGCTGCCGGCGATCGCGTACGCCACCAGCGCGCCACCGACCGCCCTGACGAGCGCGGTCACCAGCGACAGCTGCACGCTGCGCACGAACGCCGCCACGTATGCGCCCTCGGTGAGGGCACGCACGTTGGCGAGAGTGGGCCGCCCCTGCCCGTCGTCGAACGCCCCGAGCACGACGATCAACGTGGGGTAGAGGAGGAAGATGCCCACGTAGGCGACGAAGGGCAGGGCTCCCGCGTACGGCAGCGCGCGGCGCAGCGGCGTGCTCACCCGATGGTCTTCGCCCAGTTGTCCGCCAGGTACTTCGTTGCCTTGTCGGTCTGCTCGGTCGTCAGGTAGACGGGCCGGCCGGACACCTCGGGCAGCTTGGCGAACGCGGCCTTGTCGATCGTGGCGGCCCTGACCATCGCGTCGGCGCGGACGGGGCGCGCGAAGCCCTTCAGCCAGATGTTCTGGCCCTCGTCGGAGTAGAGGAACTCCTGCCACAGCCGGGCCGCGGCCGGGTGCGGGGCGTCCTTGTTGATCGCCTGCACGTAGTAGCTGCCGACCACGGCGTTCTCGGCCGCCGCCCCGCTGCCGCCCCGGCTGCGGACCGTACGATGAGCACCGCCGCCGGTCCCGCCCGAGGAGCTCGCCCGCATGCCCGCCATCACCCGCGACGAGGTCGCGCATCTCGCTCGGCTCGCGCGCCTGCAGCTGCGCGAGGACGAGATCGACGCCTACGCCGGCCAGCTCGACTTCATCCTCGGCGCGGTCGCCCGGGTCGCGGAGGTCGCGGCGGCGGACGTCCCGCCCACCTCGCACGCGCTGCCCCTGACCAACGTGGTACGCCCCGACGAGGCCCGCCCGGGCCTGGCCCAGGACGAGGCGCTGGCGGGCGCCCCGGCGGCCGAGGACGGCCGCTTCCGGGTGCCGCGCATCCTCTCCGAGGAGGCCTGACCCCGATGCCCGTGGCCACCGACCTGATCCGTACGACCGCGGCCGACCTGGCGGCGAGCATCGCCCGCGGCGAGGTGTCGGCCGTGGAGGTGGCCGAGGCGCACCTCGAGCGCATCGAGGCCGTCGACGACCGGGTGCACGCGTTCCTGCACGTCGACCGCGAAGGCGCCCTCGCCGCGGCGGGGCGCGTCGACGAGCGGCGCGCCGCGGGCGAGGAGCTCGGCCCGCTCGCCGGCGTCCCGCTCGCGCTCAAGGACGTCCTCACCATGAGAGGTCTCCCCACCACCTGCGGGTCGCGGATGCTCGAGGGCTGGCACCCCCCGTACGACGCGACGGTGACCCAGCGCCTCAGGGACGCCGACGTGGTCATCCTCGGCAAGACCAACATGGACGAGTTCGCGATGGGCTCGTCCACGGAGAACTCCGCGTACGGCCCCACCCGCAACCCCTGGGATCTCGGCCGCATCCCCGGCGGCTCCGGCGGCGGCTCAGCGGCCGCGCTCGCCGCCTCCGAGGCGCCGCTGGCGATCGGCACCGACACCGGCGGCTCGATCCGCCAGCCCGCCGCGGTCACCGGCACCGTGGGGGTCAAGCCGACCTACGGCGGGGTCTCGCGCTACGGCCTCGTCGCGTTCTCCTCCTCCCTCGACCAGGCCGGGCCGTGCGCGCGCACGGTGCTCGACGCCGCGCTGCTGCACGAGGTGATCGCGGGGCACGATCCGGGCGACGCCACCTCGATCGACGCCCCCGTGCCGCCGGTCGTCGAGGCCGCCCGGCGGGCCGACGTCCGCGGTCTGCGGGTCGGCGTGGTGCGCGAGCTGGGCGGCGAGGGCTACGCCCCCGGCGTCGAGCAGCGCTTCCGCGAGGCGGTCGCGCTGCTCGGGGAGCTGGGCGCCGAGGTCGTCGAGGTCTCCTGCCCGCACTTCGCCTACGCGCTGCCCGCCTACTACCTGATCGCGCCCAGCGAGGCGTCGAGCAACCTGGCCCGCTTCGACGGCATGCGCTACGGCCTGCGCGTCGGCGACGACGGCTCCCGCAGCGCCGAGGAGGTCATGGCGCTGACCCGCGCCGCGGGCTTCGGCCCGGAGGTCAAGCGGCGCATCATGTTGGGCACGTACGCGCTCTCCTCGGGCTACTACGACGCCTACTACGGCTCGGCGCAGAAGGTGCGCACCCTGGTCGCCCGCGACTTCACGGCGGCCTTCGAGCGCGTCGACGTGCTGGTGTCACCGACGACCCCGACGACCGCCTTCCCGATCGGGGAGCGCGTCGAGGACCCGATGGCGATGTACCTCGCTGACCTGTGCACGATCCCGTCCAACCTCGCGGGCAACGCCGCCATGTCGGTGCCCTGCGGCCGCGCGCCCGAGGACGGGCTGCCGGTGGGCCTGCAGATCATGGCCCCGACGCTGGCCGACGACCGCCTCTATCTGGTGGGCGCGGCCGTGGAGGCCGCCCTCGCCGACCGGTGGGGGCACCTGCTGACCTCGGAGGTCCCGTCCCTGTGAAGCCCCGCACCCGAAACAGCGCCCTCATCTCCGTCGCGACCGCGATGTTCAGCCTGTCCAGCGCCTACCGCGACCTGCGCACCGCCCGCACCAACGGCGACCGGCTCGCCGTCATCGACGCGGTCGCCAGCCTGGTCGCGGTCGCGACCGGCCTGGCCATGGCCTACCGCACCATCCGCAACGGCGGCGACTCGTGACCCTGACGAGCCCGTCCCCCGTCGTCTCCTTCGGGGAGGCGGTGCGGACCTACGACCCGGTCGTGGGTCTCGAGGTGCACGTCGAGCTCTCGACGGCGTCCAAGATGTTCTGCGGCTGCCCCACCGCATTCGGCGCGCCGCCGAACTCCCAGGTCTGCCCGGTCTGCCTCGGCCTGCCCGGCGCGCTGCCCGTGCTCAACGCGGCCGCGGTCGAGTCGGTGGTGCGCATCGGGCTTGCGCTCAACTGCGACATCGCGTCGTGGTGTCGGTTCGCGCGGAAGAACTACTTCTATCCCGACATGCCGAAGAACTTCCAGACCTCCCAGTACGACGAGCCGATCGCCATCGACGGCTTCCTCGACGTGGAGGTCGGGGGCCGTACCTACCGGGTGGCGATCGAGCGGGCGCACATGGAGGAGGACACCGGCAAGTCCCTGCACGTGGGCGGCGCGACGGGACGCATCCACGGCGCCGACCACTCCCTCGTGGACTACAACCGGGCCGGTGTGCCGCTCATCGAGATCGTCTCCCGCCCGGTGGAGGGCACCGGCGCCGCGGCGCCCGAAGTCGCCCGCGCCTACGTCAGCGAGCTGCGCGACCTGCTGCGCCGCCTCGGCGTCTCCGACGTGCGCATGGAGCAGGGCTCGCTGCGCTGCGACGCGAACGTGTCGCTGCGCCCCTCGCCCGACGCCCCGTACGGGCTGCGTACGGAGACGAAGAACGTGAACTCCCTGCGGTCGGTGGAGCGGGCGGTGCGCTCAGAGATCGTCCGGCAGGCGGGGCTGCTCTCCGGCGGCGACCGGGTGCACCAGGAGACCCGGCACTGGCACGAGGACACCGGGCTCAGCACGCCGGGGCGGTCGAAGGAGCAGGCGGAGGACTACCGCTACTTCCCCGAGCCCGACCTGGTGCCCGTCGCCCCGACCCGGGAGGAGGTCGAGCGGCTGCGGGCGACGCTGCCCGAGCTGCCGGCCGCGCATCGGCGCCGGCTCCTGCAGGAGTGGGGCATCAGCGAGCTCGACCTGCAGTCGGTGGTCAACGCGGGCGCCCTGGAGCTGGTGGAGGAGACGGTAGCGCTGGGGGTGCCGCCGGCGGCCGCGCGCAAGTGGTGGGTCAACGAGCTCGCCCGCCGGGCGAACGAGTCGGGGGCCGAGCTGAGCTCGCTGCCGGTCGCCCCCGAGGACGTCGCCCGGGTGCAGGACCTGGTCGGCGAGGGAGCGCTCAACGACAAGCTTGCCCGCCAGGTCCTTGACGGCGTGCTCGCCGGCGAGGGCCGCCCCGACGAGGTGGTGGAGAAGCGCGGCCTGCGGGTCGTCTCCGATGACTCCGCGCTGGTGGCCGCGATCGAGGAGGCCCTGGCCAACGCCCCCGACGTGGCCGACAAGGTGCGCGCCGGCAAGGTGCAGGCGATCGGCCCCATCGTCGGTGCGGTGATGAAGACCACCCGCGGCCAGGCTGACGCCGGGCGCGTGCGCGAGCTCGTCCTCGAGCGCCTCTCGGCCCCTGACCCCCCGCGCTGATCATGCACTTCTCGTGTCGATCATGCGCTTGCCGCACTGTCAACGTGGCCGACCACGGGCGAGCGCCCCGCATCGCCTCCCGTTCCTAAGGAAAAGAGCTTCCGTGCAGTCCGAGCAACGACCGGAGCGCCGGCCCCTGAAGCGGCACGAGAGCTCCGTGGTGGAGCGGATGATGGAGCGCGCCGTCGACCTGGCCAAGGACTCCCACGCCAGGACCCGGCACGCCGCTCTGCTCGTGCGCGACGAGACCCTGCTCGCCTGGGGCATCAACGGGGTGCCGTGGCCGGGCGAGGACCACTGCTACTGCAAGGTCGGACTCTTCGACCACCACGACAGCTGTCGCACCCATGCCGAGCAGCGGGCGATCACGCTCGCCCGGGAGGGTGAGGGCTGGCGGACCCTGCAGGGCTCGCAGCTGCTCTACGTCCGGCTCGGGGCCGACGACTCCGTACGCCTCGGGGAGCCGCACTTCTGTGGGCGGTGCAGCCGCCTGGCGCTGTCACTCGGGGTGCACGAATGGGTCGTCTCCCTGCCCGAGGGCATGGTCGCGTACTCCGCGGTCGACTACGACCGGATCGCCCAGCTGATGTGGTGAGGCGGTGCATGATCACCGCGAGAAGTGCAGAATTCCCGCGAGAAGTGCAGAAGCACGCCGGGGGTTCGGGGTCAGGAGAGGCGCAGGATGCGGTCGTCGCCCTCCCGGGGGTTGCCGCGTCCGTCGGTGTTGCTGGTGATCAGCCACAGCGAGCCGTCGGGGGCGACCTCGACCGTGCGCAGCCGGCCGTACTCCTCGGTCAGCAGCCCCTGCGGCTCCCCGGCCCGGCCGTTCGGCACCGGCACCTGCCACAGCCGCCGGCCGCGCAGCCCCGCGACGTAGACCGCGCCGCCCCTGACGGCGATGCCGCTCGGGGACGCCTCGCTCGGATCCCACACCACGACGGGATCGGTGAAGCCGTCACGCTCCGCGCGGCCCTCGACTTCGGGCCAGCCGTAGTTCTTGCCGATCTCGATCAGGTTCAGCTCGTCGTAGGTGTTCTGCCCGAACTCACTTGCCCACAGCCGCCCGTCGTCGTCCCAGTCCAGGCCCTGCACGTTGCGGTGGCCGAGGGAGTAGACCAGGGAGTCGCCGAACGGGTTGCCCGGCGCGGGCTCGCCCTCGGCTGTCATCCGCAGGATCTTGCCGTTCAGGTCACCACGGTCCTGGGCGCTGCTCCGCTCGGCCGCGTCACCGGTGGCCACGTAGAGAAAGCCGTCGGGACCGAAGGCGATGCGCCCCCCGTTGTGGAACGTGCCCTTGTCGATGCCCTCGACCAGCACCTCCGGCTCGCCCAGCCCGCCTCCGTCGTCGTAGCGCATCCGTACCAGCCGGTTGTCGTCGGCGGCGGTGAAGTACGCGTAGACGTAGCGGTCGCGCTCGAAGGTGGGAGCCACCGCCAGGCCGAGCAGCCCGCCCTCGCCCCCCGGGTCGACGCCGGGCACCGCGCCCACCGGGCGCACCTGACCCTGCGCCGTGACCCGGACGATGCGCGCCCGGTCGCGCTCCGAGACGAGGGCGTCGCCGCCCGGGAGGAAGGCCAGCCCCCAGGGGGCGTCCAGGCCGGTCGCGACCGTGCCCCGTACCGAAGGCGCGCCGGCGTCGCGCTCGGCCGTCGACGAGGACGACGCAGCCGGACGAGGAGCGGAGGAGCCGGCCCGCGCACTGGTCGAGGGATCCGGCGCCCCGGAAGTGGCTGGGGTCGAGCCGCCGCAGCCGGCCAGGGCCAGCAGCGCGGCGGCGAGCAGGGCGGAGCGGCGGAACGTCGGGGAGGTACGCACCCGTCAACGATGGCCGGTGTGGCACGTCGGAGCCCCGCAGCGCGCCACCTGCTCCCGGATCGTTACGGTCAGGCGATGGACGACGATGCCCTGTCGACGCCGCTGCGGGCCGACCTCGTCCTCGAGGGGGGTGGGGTCAAGGGCCTCGGGCTGGTCGGCGCGGTCGACGCACTGGCCGCCACGGGCTACACGTTCCCCCGGGTTGCCGGCACGAGCGCCGGGGCCGTCGTCGGCGCCTTCGTCGCCGCGCTGCAGCACGCGGGGGAGCCCCTGACTCGGCTCGCCGACGTCGCGCGCTCGGTCGACTACCGCCGGTTGCGCGACCGCGGGCCCCTCGGGCGCTTCGCCGGGCCCCTGCGTCCGGTGGTCGACGGGCTGTCGCTCGCATTCGAGAGCGGCGTCTTCGAGGGGGAGTACCTGCGCGACTGGCTGGTCGGCGCGCTGGCCGACCTCGGCGTGCGCACCTTCGCCGACCTGCGGACGCCGCCTGACGCCGCGAACCTGCCGGAGCACCGCTACTCGCTGGTGGTGACGGCGAGCGACCTGTCCCGGCAGCGGCTCGTACGCCTGCCGTGGGACTACCCCCTCTACGGCCTCGACCCCGACGAGCAGCTGGTCGCCGACGCGGTGCGTACCTCGGCCTCGATCCCCTTCTACTACGAGCCGGTGACGCTGCGCTCGCCGGAGCGCTCGGTCTCCACCCTCGTCGACGGCGGCGTGCTCTCGAACTATCCGATCGCGCTGTTCGACCGTACCGACGGCCGGCCGCCGCGCTGGCCCACCTTCGGCGTCCGGCTCTCGGCCCGTCCCGACGGACGGACGATGACCCAGGCGGTCACCGGCCCGGTGTCGTTGGCCCTCGCGCTGGTCGAGACGCTGCTGGGTGCGGTCGACGCCCAGCACATCGCCGATCCCTGCGTGCAGGCCCGCAGCGTCTTCGTCGACACCTCGGGCATCTCCCCGGTCGACTTCTCCCTCGGGAAGGAGCAGCAGGACGCACTGCTCGCCGCGGGCCGGCTCGCCGCCGCGGGGTTTCTCGACGACTGGAGCTGGAAGCGTTATCTGCGGACCTGCCGAGACTTCGAGGGACGTGAGGCTGCCGGATGAAGGTGTGGCTGCCGATGCCCGACGCCGTCCAGCGCATGGGCGGGCTGCCCGAGGGCCTCGACGTCGACGTGTACGACGGCGAGGGCGAGTTGCCCGACTCGGCCGAGGAGGTCGAGTTCTACGTCCCGCCCTATCTCGCCGGCGGGCACGTCTACGAGCTCGTCCGCGACCTGCCGTCGCTGAAGGTGGTGCAGACGCTGACTGCCGGCGTCGACAACATCCGCCCGCACGTCCCCCCACACGTCACCTTGTGCAACGCGAGGGGCGTGCACGACGCCTCGACTGCGGAGCTGACCGTGCTGCTCATGCTCGCCTCCCTGCGCGGGCTGCCCGGTTTCGTTCGCGCCCAGGAACAGGCGCAGTGGGCGTCCGGCCGGTTCTCCTCGCTCGCCGACAAGACGGTGCTGATCATCGGCCACGGGTCCATCGGGGCCGCGCTCGAGCGGCGCCTCGACGGCTTCGAGGTCGCCGAGGTGCTGCGCGTCGCCCGCCGGGCGCGCGACGGGGTGGCCGCCCTGGCCGACCTGCCCGACCTGCTGCCCCGCGCCGACGTGGTCGTGCTCCTCGTGCCCATGACCGAGCAGACCCGGGGGCTCGCCGACGCCGCCTTCCTCGCCCGCATGAAGGACGGCGCCCTGCTCGTCAACGTCGCCCGCGGACCGGTCGTCGACACCGGCGCCCTGGTCGCGGAGGTGCGCACGGGGCGGCTGCGCGCGGCCCTCGACGTCACCGATCCAGAACCGCTCCCGCCCGACTCGCCGCTGTGGTCGCAGCCGGGCGTGCTGATCAGCCCGCACGTGGGCGGCAACTCCGATGCCTTCGTGCCCCGGGCACTTCGGCTCGTACGCGAGCAGCTCGACCGCTACGCCGCCGGCCGACCGCTGGCCAACGTCGTCGCCGGCGACTACTGAGGAGGAACGAGCCTCCGCCGAGCTCCTGGCCGTCGCCGTGGTGATGGTGGTGGAAGGCGGGTCGCGCCGCCACCACGGCCAGGATCGCTACGCTCAGCGGCTGGCTCGCCGCCACCCCTGCCCTCCCCGTACGCAAGGAAGCCCGTGACCAGCTCCGGCACCAAGCCCGTCGTCCTCCTCGCCGAAGAGCTGTCGCCGGCCACGGTCGAGGCGCTGGGGCCCGACTTCGAGGTCCGCTCGTGCAACGGAGCCGACCGGGCTGAGCTGCTGCCGGCCATCGCCGACGTGGACGCAATCCTCGTCCGCAGCGCCACCAAGGTCGACGCCGAGGCCATCGCGGCGGCCCGCCGGCTCAAGGTGGTCGCCCGCGCCGGGGTGGGGCTCGACAACGTCGACGTGCCGGCCGCGACAGCCGCCGGCGTCATGGTGGTCAACGCGCCCACCTCCAACGTCGTCAGCGCCGCGGAGCTGGCCGTCGGCCTGCTGCTCGCCACGGCCCGGCACATCCCGGCGGCCGACGCCGCGCTGAAGCGGGGCGAGTGGAAGCGCAGCAAGTACACCGGCGCCGAGCTCTACGAGAAGACCGTGGGCGTCGTCGGCCTGGGTCGCATCGGGGTGCTCGTCGCGCAGCGGCTGTCGGCCTTCGGCATGCGGGTCGTGGCCTACGACCCTTACGTGCAGCCGCACCGGGCGGCGCAGATGGGCGTGCGCCTGCTCCCCCTCGAGGACCTGCTGCGCGAGAGCGACTTCATCACCGTGCACCTGCCCAAGACGCCCGAGACCGTGGGGCTTCTCGGCGAGGAGGCCCTGCGCCAGGTGAAGCCGAGCGTGCGGATCGTCAACGCCGCCCGCGGGGGCATCGTCGACGAGCACGAGCTCGCGGTTGCGCTCAAGGAGGGCCGGGTGGCCGGCGCGGGCATCGACGTGTTCGCGACCGAGCCGACCACCGACAGCCCGCTGTTCGAGTTCGAGAGCGTCGTCGTGACCCCGCACCTGGGGGCCAGCACCGACGAGGCGCAGGAGAAGGCGGGGGTCGCCGTCGCCCGCTCCGTGCGGCTCGCCCTCGCCGGCGAGCTCGTGCCCGACGCGGTGAACGTGCGCGGCGGGGTCATCGCCGAGGACGTCCGTCCGGGCATCCCGCTGGCCGAGCGGCTCGGGCGGGTGTTCACGGCCCTGGCCGGGCAGGCTCCCGCCTCTCTGAGCGTCGAGGTGCGCGGCGAGATCGCCCAGCACGACGTCAAGGTGCTCGAGCTCGCCGCGCTCAAGGGGATCTTCGCCGACGTGGTGGAGGCCCCGGTCTCCTACGTGAACGCACCCGTCCTCGCCGCCGAGCGGGGCCTCGAGGTCGGCTTGGTCACCGACGAGCACAGCCCCGACTACCGCAACCTGCTGACCCTGCGGGGCGCGCTCGGCGACGGCACGCCCGTCTCGGTCTCGGGCACCCTCTCCGGCCCCCGCCACGTCGAGAAGATCGTCGAGGTCGGCGGCTTCGACGTCGAGATCGTGCCCACCCAGCACATGGCGTTCCTGCGCTACGTCGACCGCCCGGGCATCGTCGGCACGGTCGGGCGCATCCTGGGGGAGGCCGGCATCAACATCGCCGGCATGCAGGTCGGCCGGGACGCCAAGGGTGGGGAGGCGCTGGTCGCGCTCACCGTCGACTCCGCCGTCCCCCCGCCGGTCCTCCAGGAGATCGTCGCCGCCATCGGTGCCCACGACGGCCGTACGGTCGACCTGGACTCCTGATGCCGCGGCCCGCCGGGCGGTAGCGTTCGACCATGACCTCCCTCGCCGACCGCACCGGCACGAGCGGTGCCCTCGAGCTCGCCTTGGCGCCCACGACGTCGCCGCTGGACGCCACCGAGCGGGCTCGCCGCATGCACCAGCCCGCCTTCGGGCGGGTCTTCACCGACCACATGGTGAGTGCGGCCTGGACTGTCGAGCGGGGCTGGCACGACGGGCAGCTGCGGCCGTACGCCCCGCTGCAGCTCGATCCGTCGGCGATGGTGTTCCACTACGGCCAGGCGATCTTCGAGGGGCTCAAGGCGTTCCGGCAGGCCGGAGGCGGCGTCGCGCTCTTCCGGCCCGAGGCCAACGCCCGCCGCTTCCAGCGGTCCGCGGCGCGGCTGGCGATGGCCGAGCTGCCCGAGGACGTCTTCCTGCGCTCGCTCGAGGCGCTGGTTCGCCAGGATGCCGCCTGGGTTCCCGAGGGCGTGGGTGACAGCCTCTACCTGCGACCCTTCATGATCGCTACCGAGCCTGGCCTCGGTGTGCGGCCGTCGAACTCCTACCTCTACCTCCTGCTCGCCAGCCCCGCGGGCCCGTACTTCCCCCAGGGCATTCGGCCGGTGACGGTCTGGCTCTCGTACGAGTACACCCGCGCCGCTCCCGGAGGCACGGGCGAGGCCAAGGTCGCGGGCAACTACGCGGCGAGCCTGCTGGGTCAGGCCGAGGCGGCGGCCCAGGGCTGCGACCAGGTGGTGTGGCTCGACGCGGTCGAGCACACCTGGGTCGAGGAGATGGGGGGGATGAACCTCTACTTCGTCTTCGGCCGGGGCCAGGACGCGCGGCTGGTCACGCCGTCGCTCACCGGCACGCTGCTGCCCGGCATCACCCGCGACTCCCTGCTGACCCTGGCCCGTGACCTCGGCTACTCCTCCGAGGAGCGGCGTATCTCGGTTGACGAGTGGCACGAGGCCAGCAGGAGCGGCGAGCTCACGGAGGTCTTCGCCTGCGGCACCGCCGCGGTCATCACGCCGGTCGGGCAGGTCAAGAGCGCGCACGGCTCCTGGCAGGTCGGCGACGGCGAGCCGGGTCCCGTCACCCTGCAGCTGCGCGAGGCCATGCTCGACCTGCAGCACGGCCGCGCCCCTGACCCCCACGGCTGGCTGCACCGCGTCCTCTGAGGTGCCGGCGTCGACCTGTCAGCAGAGACGCGGTCACGAGGCCGCGCTTCTGCTGACAACTGCGTCGCTCACCCACCCTCGCGACCGGAGCAGTCGCTCCATCTGGTCGGCGACCTGTCGGGGCCGGCGCCGCACGGCGTAGGAGCTGAAGCTAGCCATCGTGCGGCCGTCGATCGCCAGCTCGATCTGCCGCTCCCCGTCGTACTCCGACGACAGCAGCTCCCGATGCTGGATCCCGTTCACCTCGGCCGACAAGCCGTACTCCGCCTAGTAGTACCTGGTTAGGTCGGCGTGCGGGGTGGGTCCTCGACGGGTTTTCCGCAGACGGTGCAGGTGCCGGTCCAGGTGGCGAGCAGGGCCTGGAGCTCGCGGAGGGCGGCGTAGAGGGTCAGGCCCTGGCAGCCGCTTTTGGGTCGGCCCGCAGCAGGGTGCAGAACAGCTGGGCGGCGGTGACCAGGGTGACGTGGCGCTGCCAGCCGGTGAAGGTGCGGCCCTCGAAGTGGTCCAGGCCCAGGCCGGTCTTGAGCTCGCGGTAGTCGTGCTCGATCCGCCAGCGGATCTTGGCCAGGCGGACCAGGTCGGG
>JALYMT010000080.1 GCA_030773555.1 Actinomycetota bacterium
GTCCGGGGCCGCCGTCGTCTCCTCCACAGCCTCCCCATGGACGGCTTCCCTCCACAGATCGCGCGCGTCCGCTCGCTCGCGGTGCGCCGCGCTCCCTACGGTCCGAGCGGCGGTGCCCGCGCGCCGCCCCGGAATCCTGGGAGGAGCGCCATGCGCCGCCTGCTCTGCTGCCTGCTCGCCTGCATCGGTCTGAGCGCGGCGGGGCCGCCGGCCGCCGCCACACCCGTGGCCGGCGAGCGACCCGAGCCGGTGGTCCTGCTGCACGGTTGGGCCGGGTCGGGAGCGCGCTGGGATCCCCTGGTCCGCGCGCTGCTCGGCGCGGGCGTGCCGGTGCTCGACTTCGACGAGGGCAGGCCCGGCATCCAGCCGCTGACGTACGCCCCCACCCGCCCGGGCCAGCACCTCCCGTACGTCGCCGCCCACATCGTGCAGCCGGCGATCCTGGCCGCTCTGGCCCGCGCCGGATATCCGGCCGACCAGCGGGTCGACGTCGTCGGGCACTCCATGGGCGGCCTCGTCGCCCGCTTCCTCGTCGAGCAGTCCGGCGCCGACGTCGACTCCTGGGAGCCGGGCGTCGGCTGGCACGGCGACGGCGTCCCCGACGTGGCGCCCGACTGGGCGGCCCGCGTCGACGACCTGGTGATGCTCGGCACGCCCAACTCCGGCACCTGGGAGGGCTGGGTGCCGACCACCAAGAGCCGCTTCCTGCCCTGGGGGGCGGCCGGCGGCGACCTGCGGCCCGGGTCGCCGCTGCTGCGCCGGATGGGCCGGCGCGAGCCCGCGGGGGAGCACTACGTGGCCATCGGCGGGGAGCCGGTGCACGGGCAGTACCTGCGCTCCGACCACGACGGCGACGGGGTGGCCCGCGGCTTCGACGGCGTCGTGCCGGCCGAGTCCCCGTACGTCGTGGGCGCCGAACTCGCCGTCGTGCGCGCCGGCCACTCCCTGCTCTCCTCCTCGCCCGCCACTCTCGAGCTCGTCCTGGACGCTCTCGACGTCGGGCCCGCCGCAACCCGTCCTCGGCAGGAGGAGGAGATCCCCGTGCTGCGGGGGAACGCCGTCGTACGGCTGGAGGGTTCGGCCATCGTGGCCGACCACGACCTCGGCACCCGCGACGAGAACCGCTTCGAGGTCTGGCTCGATCCCGACGGTGGCGGCGACAGCTACCGGTTGCTCTCGACCGTCGAATACGACGCCGACGCCCCCTTCCGGCGCGACTGGGGTGACACCGGCCCGGTCACCGCGGCGCTGGCGCTGCCCGGCACCGCTCCTACGGTCGATGTTCGGGTGGTCGCCTACGAGCTCGACACCCGCGGCCGGCGCGATCCGGTCGCCGTCTTCACGTTCCGGCACCTCAGCCAGTCGGAGGACCGCGACGGGCAGGACTTCTACGAGGCCAGGGCCAGCGACACCAGGGGCGGCACCGACGTCCTGCGGATCGCGCTGCTCGGGGTCGGCGCGGGGTGAGCAGGCGTCGCGGCGGCGCCGGCGTGTATTCTCGTTGCCGCTTGCCCCAATAGCTCAGTCGGCAGAGCGTCTCCATGGTAAGGAGAAGGTCTACGGTTCGATTCCGTATTGGGGCTCTGGGTCGCTCCAGCGGCCCGTGTGGCGGAGTAGCTCAGCCAGGTAGAGCAAGCGGCTCATAATCGCTGTGTCGCCGGTTCAAGTCCGGCCTCCGCTACCCCTCCGCAGACCGCTTCTCCGCGAAAGGCTTCCCCCGTGGCTTCCAAGAGCGCCGACGTCCGCCCGAAGATCACGATGGCCTGCACGGAGTGCAAGCACCGCAACTACATCACCCGCAAGAACCGCCGCAACGACCCCGACCGGCTGGAGCTGAAGAAGTTCTGCAACAACTGCCGCGTCCACCGCGTCCACCGCGAGACCCGCTAGTCCGCGGCTGAGCGCGGCGGGGCCGGCCCGGCAGGCGTCGTGCCGCTCGACCCGTCCTTCGCCGGGCGCCGCTATCCCGCCGGCACGCCGTACGAGGTCAGCCACGAGAAGATCCGCGAGTTCGCCGATGCGATCGGTGACCCCCATCCGGCCTATCGCGACCCCGCCGCCGCCAAGGCGCTCGGGCATCCCGACGTGCTCGCCCCTCCGACCTTTCCCACCGTGCTCAGCCTCCGGGCCGCTACGCAGGTCGTGACCGACCCCGCCCTCGGGCTCGACTACTCCCGGGTGGTGCATGGCGACGAGCGCTACTCCTACCGGCGGCCGGTGCGCGCCGGCGACGTCTTGACGGTCACCCTCACCATCGAGGCCGTGCGCTCGGTGGCCGGCAACGACCTGCTCACGCTCGTCGGCGAGGTGCAGACGGTCGAGGGGGAGCCCGTGCTCACCACCCGGTCCACGCTGGTGGCCCGCGCCGCGGAGCCAGCGGCGTGACGGCACCCACCTACGACGACGTCGAGGTCGGCGCCGCGCTGCCCGGGCAGCGCTTCACGCTGCGCCGGCTCGACCTCGTCCGCTACGCCGGCGCCTCCGGCGACTTCAACGTCATCCACTGGAACGAGCGGGTCGCCCGCGCCGTCGGCCTGCCCGACGTCGTCGCCCACGGCATGCTCACGATGGCCGAGGCCGCCCGGGTCGTCACCGACTGGACCGGCGACCCCGGCGCCGTGGTGGAGTACGGCGTGCGCTTCACCCGTCCCGTGGTCGTGCCCGACGACGACGAGGGCGCGACGCTGGTCGTCGAGGGGCGGGTGGCCGAGAAGCTGCCGGGCCGGCGGGTCCGGGTCGACCTGACCGCGACCAGCGGCGGCGACAAGGTGCTGGGCCAGGCCCGAGCGGTGGTCCAGCTCCGCTGAGCCCCGACGCCGTACGGTTGGGCATCGTGCACGTGCTCACCGACGTCCCCCTGGCCGAGCTCACCACCCTCCGGATCGGAGGTCCCGCGCGGCGGCTGGTCGAGGTGAGCACCGAGGCCGAGATGCTCTCGACCGTGGCCGGCTGCGACGCGCGCGGCGAGCCGCTGCTCTTGCTCGGCGGTGGGAGCAACGTGGTCATCGGCGACGAGGGGTTCGACGGGACCGTGCTGCGCATCGCCACCGGCGGCGTCGAGGTCGCCGACGACGAGGGAGGTGCACGCGTACGGGTGGCGGCGGGAGAGCCGTGGGACGCCCTGGTGGCGCGCGCCGTCAACGAGGGCCTCGTCGGCCTCGAGGCGCTCTCCGGCATCCCCGGGCTCACCGGCGCGACACCGGTGCAGAACGTGGGGGCGTACGGCCAGGAGGTCGCGCAGACCCTCGAGGAGGTGCGGGTCTGGGACCGGGAGCACGGCGAGGTGTGCACCTTCTCGAATGCCGAGTGCCAGTTCCGCTACCGGCACAGTCGCTTCAAGGGGACCGAGCGCTACGTGATGCTCGAGGTGACCTTCCGGCTGCAGCGGGGGACGCTGGGGGCGCCCGTGCGCTACGCCGAGCTGGCCCGGGCTCTCGGCGTCGCCGTCGGCGCGGGCGCGCCCCTCCGGCAAGTGCGCGAGGCCGTGCTGGCGCTGCGCCGGGGCAAGGGCATGGTCATCGACCCCGCTGACCCCGACACGTGGAGCGCGGGCTCCTTCTTCACCAATCCGGTCCTCGACGCCGAGCAGGCCGCGGCCCTGCCCGCGGACGCCCCGCGGTTCCCGGAGGCGGACGGGCGGGTGAAGACGTCGGCGGCCTGGCTGATCGAGCACTCCGGATTCTCCAAGGGCTACGGCACCGGCCCGGCTCGGCTGTCGACCAAGCACACGCTCGCCCTCACCAACCGGGGAGCTGCCAGTGCCGCCGACCTGCTCGGGCTCGCCCGCGAGATCCGTGACGGCGTGCGCGCGCGCTACGGCGTGGAGTTGGTCAACGAGCCGATCCTGGTGGGCGCCCGCCTGTAAGCCAGGCGTCGATGCCCGCCAGCAACCGCGCCGCCACGTCGGCAGGTGCGGCCGAGGCCCGCACCGAGCAGCGCGCGAGCTCGGCGAGGTCGGCGTCGCTGCAGCCGTGCACCGCGCGCGCCAGCTCGTACTGCGCCGCCAGCCGCGGCCCGAACAGCAG
>JALYMT010000081.1 GCA_030773555.1 Actinomycetota bacterium
CAGCAGCGCCCGCCCGTGGCCCTCGTGGCGCCGGGCGGGGTCGACGACCAGCTCGGCGCTCGCCCCGGCCACCGCGTCGGTGACGTCGACGTGGGCGTAGCCGGCCAGGCGCCCCCCCGGCAGCCGGAGCAGGATCTGGCGCGCGGGGAACTCGCCGCCGTGGCGCAGGTGCAGCAGCACGTGCTCGGAGAGCGGCGGTGCGCCGTCGGCTTCGGTCGCGGCGCCCACCAGCTCGAGCACGGCGTCGATGTCGGCCGGCGCCAGCCGCGAGGTCACGTCCGGGGCCGGGTCGCTGCCCTCGGGACTCACCCCCCGACCCTAGCCAGCCGCGGGGACGCGGGGCGGCACCGTCAGGCCGGGGAGCCCACCGCTGCCGGCCAGGACGCGGTCGCCGCGGCCGACCTCCCTGCTGCCTCCCCCGATGGGATGACGAAGCGGTAGCCGACGTTGCGGACGGTGCCGATCACCGCCTCGTGCTCGGAGCCGAGCTTGGCCCGCAGCCGCCGGACGTGGACGTCGACGGTGCGGGTGCCACCGAAGTAGTCGTAGCCCCAGACCTCCTGCAGCAGCTGCGCGCGGGTGAACACCCGGCCCGGATGCTGGGTGAGGTACTTGAGCAGCTCGAACTCCTTGTAGGTCAGGTCGAGGATCCGGCCGCGGACGCGGGCCGTGTAGGTCACCTCGTCGATCGACACGTCGCCGGAGCGGATCTCCCCGCCGACGGGTCCGGCGACCGCCGCCGTCCTGCGCCCGAGCGCCAACCGGAGCCGGGCCTCCACCTCGGCCGGTCCCGCGCCCTGCAGGAGCACGTCGTCGACACCCCAGTCGGCGGTGACCGCCGCCAGCCCGCCCTCGGTGAGGACGAGCAGCAGCGGCATCTCGAGGCCGGTGGTGCGCAGCAGCCGGCACAGCGACCGGCTGTGCGGCAGGTCGGTGCGCCCGTCGACGAGCAGCACGTCGGCTGCCGGCGCGTCGAGCAGCGCGGACGCCTCGGCGGGCGCCACCCGCACCGAGTGCAGGAGCAGCTCGAGGGCCGGGAGCACCGAGCCCGCCGGCTGCAGGGCGTTGGCCAGCAGGAGCACGCTGCTCATGTCACGTCTCCTCCTGCCCCGCTTTGTCTCGTTGGCAGGATAGCGAGGTGCCTCCCGCTGCCCTCGGCGCCCGTCCCCGGCTGCCCGCGCCGCGAGTCCTCCGCGCCGCCGACGGGGTGCGGATCTCCGCGGTCCACGAGCCGGCCGCCCCCGGCCGGGGTGACCGGCGTGACCTCGCGCTGGTCGTGGCGCACGGCTTCGTCGGCTCCTGGCACCGGCCGCCGGTGCGGGCGGTGGCGAGCCGGCTGCGCGCGTACGGCGGCGTCCTGAGCTTCGACTTCCGCGGGCACGGCCGCTCGGGCGGGCGCTCGACGCTGGGTGACCTGGAGGTGCTCGACCTCGACGCGGTGGTGCGCTGGGCCCGCGAGCTCGGCTACGCCCGGGTGGCGACGGTGGGCTTCTCGATGGGTGCCGCTGTCGTCGTCCGCCAGGCGGGCCTGAGCCGCGGCGAGCAGGCCGACGGCGCCGGGGTCGACGCCGTCGTGGTGGCGGTCAGCGGCCCGAGCCACTGGTACTACCGGGGCACCCCCGCGATGCGCCGCCTGCACCGGGTGGTCTCGCTGCCCTCGGGGCGGCTCCTGCTGCAGGCGCGCTTCCGCGCCCGGCTCGACGCGCGGCACTGGGACGAGGCCCGCCCGCAGACGTGGGCCCCGACCCCCGCCGAGCTGGCGGGGCGTATCGCGCCCGTCCCGCTGCTCGTGGTGCACGGCGACCGCGACGTCTGGTTTCCGCTGGAGCACGCACAGGCCCTGTACGCCGCCGCCCGCGAGCCCAAGGAGCTCTGGGTGGAGCCCGGATTCGGGCACAGCGCCAGCGACGCCGCACCCGAACTCGTCGACCGCATCGGCACCTGGGCGGCGGCGGTTCGACGGGTCGACGTCGGGGCGCGCAGTGCGGGAGGTGGCTGAGGTGGCATACGGGACCATCCGTTACTGGGCCGCGGCCAAGGCGGCCGCCGGTCGGGACGACGAGCCGTACGACGCGGCGACCCTCGGCGAGGCGTTGAGCGCCGCGGAGCGGGCGCACGGCCCGCAGCTCGCCGCCGTGCTGGCGCGCTGCTCCTTCCTCGTCGACGGCCTGCGCGCCCGGCCCGAGACCGAGCTGCCCGAGGACGGCGTGGTCGAGGTCCTGCCGCCGTTCGCGGGGGGATGAGCACCGCTCCCGCGGTCGGGCAGTGGCTGGGCCTGCGCGGCACCCTCCGCCGCACCGCGCCGCTGGCCCTGCCGCCCGC
>JALYMT010000082.1 GCA_030773555.1 Actinomycetota bacterium
CGGCGAATACCCCGGCGGTATCCGCGAGCTCAGCGAGCACGGTGACCGCGGCGAGGAACACCAGAATCGGCGCGACCCGGGCCAGCACCACCCCGGCCTCACCCAGCGGCAGCGCGCCGGTGACCAGCGCCAGTACCGCCCCCGCACTCACCCATCGCCACATCACCGGCCTGCATGCCCCGCCGCCCAGGGCGGGACAACCGGCGAGACCACGACAGAGGCGCCGGGTGGGGCCAGATGAGGCTGTCACGGTGGGACCAGCTCAGGTTGACACAGCCACGCGTCCTACTTCGCCGGCCCCACGCGGGTCCGTCAGCCGTTCAGGCCGCCCCCAAGTCGCCGCCGTGTCAGCCGTCTCGCCGCGACACGCGGAGGAGGCCACAAGTGTCCGAAATCCCCGTCCGCACCACCCCGCCCCGGCTTAAGGCAGCCAGTGAGACACCTTGGTGAACAGCCATCAGAGGCCAGCCGCAGGACCCCGTCCGAAAACGATCGGATGCGCACGGAGCACCCGTCGTTGTGCGACTTCTACAGTCCAGGGTTGGTGGTGGCTCGGGCCGGCCTGCTGCTGCGGAGCCCGACCCATCCGGCGGCGGCTGCGGCGAGCAGGAGGGCGGCGCCGAGGTAGTAGACGGCGCGGGTGCCGGCGGTGTCGGCGAGCAGGCCACCGGCGAGCAGGGACAGCAGCCGGCCGGTCTGCCAGAGCGGGTCGAAGCCGGCGAAGATCCGCCCGCGCAGCTGCTCAGGGGTCTCGGCCCGCAGCAGGGAGTTGAAGGTGACCGCGCCGGTGGAGGTGCCGAGGCCGTAGACGACGAGGGCGGCCATCGCCGCGACCAGGCCGGTGACGGTGGCCAGCACGGCGTCGACGACCGCGCGGAGGACGAAGGGGCCGAGGACGAAGACCGGGCGGCGCGGGTCGTCGGTCAGCTTGGACAGGATCAGCGGGCCGGTGGCGGCGCCCACGCCGATCGCGCCGAGGAGCAGCCCGTAGTCCGCGGCGTCCAGGCCCAGGTGCTCGCGGGCGAGCACGACCAGCAAGGCGCCGGTGGCGCCGGCGGACAACGCGCCGAGGAGCTGCCCCGCGGCCAGAGCCCGCAGCAGCCGATGACCCGCGACCGCGGCGATCCCCTCCCGGACCTGGAAGTACCAGGGCGCCCGGGCGATGGGTGCCGGAACGGCGGGCAAGACCAGCCGGCGCAGCACCGCGGCCGAGGCCAGGTAGCTGGCGGCGTTGACCCAGAACGCCGCGGCGTAGCCGAAGGCGGCGACCACGACCCCGGCGAGCGGGGCGAGCACGATCTGGGAGAGCACCGCCGCGGTCCACAGCCCGCTGTTCGCGGCGACGAGCTCACGGTCGCGCACGATCGCCGGCACCACCGACGACGCGGCCGGATTGAAGAACACCGCCCCGGCCGAGAGGCCCACCGCCCACCGCGTAGACCGCGGCGACGCTGCCGTCGAGGAACGGCAGCGCGAAGGCCAACGCCGCGCGTACCAGGTCGGCGCCGATCATCACCCGGACCCGAGGTAGCCGGTCGACGACCGCTCCGGCGACCGGGGCCAGCACGAGCACGGGCAGGATCTCGGCGAGCACCACTCCGGCGACGCCGAGGCCGGAGCCGGTCAGGGAGTACACCAGCAGGGCCAGCGCGACGGTGTTGAACGCGTCTCCCCACTGCGACACCGTCCGGGCGACCCAGAGGCGCCGGTAGGACGGCTGGCGCAGCAGCATGCGCAGCGTCGTCCTGTCGGCCGCGACCGCCCCGAAGCCGCTCCCTCGTCCCGCTGTTCCTCGACCCACCATGCGCGTGGCGCTGGCTCAGCTTCGCCCAGCGGTTTTTGGCGTGCCGACGCTGAGGCCTCTCACCCCGGCGCTGTAACGGGAAGATCCGTGCTGGGAGGTGCAGCAACCAACACCAGAGAGCAGCGGCTGGCGGTCCTGGGCAAGGCCAGGTCGCGCGGGCTTGGGTCGAGGGTGGGCGGGTAGATCGCGCTCGTGCTTGGAAATCAACCCTCCGTGAAAGCGACCGTCGGGCAGGGTGTGCTGGCTGGGCTGGTTGGGACCGTGGGAATGACCGCGTTCCAGAAGCTGGTGGAGATGCCGCTGACCGGGCGCGCGGACAGTTACGCCCCGGCGGCTCTCGCCGAGAAGATGCTCAGAATCCAGCCGAGCAGCGGACGGGAGCGCAAGCGCTTGAACTACGCGACCCACTTCGCCCTCGGCGGCTTGTGGGGCGCGGTCCACGGTCTCGTGGCCTCCCGGGGCCTGCGCGGCCCCCGGGCGGTGGCGGCGGTTTTCGGCACCGTCTATCCGGGCGACCTCTTGCTCAACACCGCCCTCGGGCTGTACCGGCCCAGAAGCTGGTCCCGGCGGGACTGGGTCATCGACGTCACCGACAAGCTCGTCCAGGCCGCGGCGACCAGCGTGGTCTTCGACCGCGCCCTTGGAGGAGCCAATCCGGGATAGCGCCGCCGGCGGCACGGCGCTCACCCGGCGGGCGTCCTACCGGCGACGGCGCCGCAGTTCCACCGGTTCAGGCAACTCCTCCGCAGTCCTGTGAAGGGCTCAGGTCAGCCGTGCCGTGTCGGTCGCGTTGGTTGGTGTCGTCACGCGCAGGCACCAGAGCCCCCGAGATGCCGCCCACTGAGTTGGTGATTCGGCGTCCTCTCGAGCCCAGTAACGCTGCCGAACGGCTCCCGGCAATGCCGGCTCGGGCAGGCTGAGCGAACACCGCGAACGGTATCCCGGGCGCAAGAACTTCGTCACCTCTTTGGCGCATCGGGGCCGGTCTGCGGGCAGTCGGTCAGTTCAACGCCCAGCTCACCGGCGGCAATCACAGGATGTCGTGAACGTCACTATTAGGCCGACGGTGCGTCGGCTGGAGCCCCACTTGCCGAGCAACTTCTTACGGATCGGGAACGTTCGCCGGTCATTCCGTTCTTGCGCGCCTACCGTCGTGGAGAAATCCGCGTGGAAGGCCCGCCCGTGTCCGATTCGGCTGCGAGTCCCACCGTTCCGGCGCCTCCCCGTGAGCGGGTGCGGGGCGCGCGGTGGCGCCGGTGGCTGGTCCGCGTCGCCGGAGCTCTCGCGGTCCTGGTGGGGCTGGCGGCGGGCGCGGGGATCCTGGCCTCCCGGGAGCTGAACAGCAACCTCACCGGGGAGCGGGTCGACGACCAGCTCGACGAACGCCCCACCCCAGCACCCGCGGTGCCGGACCCCGCCGGCGGCGACGGGAACGGCTCCCGGCGTCCGCTGAATCTCCTGCTCATCGGCTCGGACACCCGAGCCGGGGCCAACGCCGAATACGGCGCCGGCATCGCCGGGGCGCGCGGCGACGTCACGATCCTGCTGCACCTGTCCGCGGACCGGCGGCGCGCGGTGGCGGTGA
>JALYMT010000083.1 GCA_030773555.1 Actinomycetota bacterium
AGCCGGGCGGCGCAGGAGGCGGCGGCGACCGCGACCAGCGAGCGCGAGGAGCAGGCTGCGGTCGCCCAGAGCGGCGGCGCCGACGCGGGCAGCGAGGCCTCGCACGGCGCCAGCGACCAGCCCGCCACGGCCTGAGGCGGCGACCGTGCTGGACGAGGCTCTCGAGCATCTCGTCAAGGGCATCGTCGACCACCCCGAGGACGTGCACGTGCGCTTCCGCCCGCTCAAGCGCGGGCGGGTGTACGAGGTACGCGTGCACCCCAACGACCTCGGCAAGGTCATCGGCCGCGGTGGCCGCACCGCCAAGGCCGTGCGGACGGTGGTGGGTGCCCTCTCCCCGGGACGGGGAGTGCGGGTCGACTTCCTGGACGTGAGCGAGGCGCGCTGAGGTTCGCGCGATGACCGAGCAGGCGCCGCGACCGGCTGCCGCGGAGCGCTCGGCCCCGCTGCAGGTCGTGGTGGCCCGCGTCGGTCGCCCCCACGGCATCCGCGGCGAGGTGAGCCTGGAGGTGCGTACCGACGACCCCGAGCGCCGGCTGGCCGTGGGCTCGGTGCTCCTCACCGACCCCCCCGAGGTCGGGCCCGTCACCGTCGAGGGCCGCACCGGTAGCGGGCCCAAGCTGGTGGTCGCGTTCGCCGGGGTGCCCGACCGCACCGCCGCCGAGACCCTGCGCGGCACGCTCCTGCTTGCCGAGGTCGACCCCGAGGAGCGGCCCGAGGATCCCGACGAGTTCTACGACCACCAGCTCGTCGGCCTCGACGTGCTCACCGTCGACGGGCGGATGCTGGGCGAGGTCGCCGAGATCCTGCACCTGCCCGGCCAGGACGTCCTCGCCGTCCGTCGCCCCGATCTGCCCGAGGGCGTCCCCGACGAGCTCCTGGTGCCCTTCGTCGCGGCCATCGTCCCCGAGGTCGACCTGTCCGCCGGGCGCGTGCTCGTCGACCCGCCCCCCGGGCTGCTCGCCGAGGAACCCGCTCCCGACGCAGGCTGAGCCCGTGCGCATCGACGTCCTCACGATCTTTCCCGAGTACTTCTCCGCCCTCGACGTCTCCCTCCTCGGCAAGGCGCGGGCCGCCGACCTGCTCGACCTCCGGATCCGGAACCTGCGCGACTACGCCACCGACCGGCACCGCAGCGTGGACGACACCCCGTACGGAGGTGGGCCGGGGATGGTGATGACGCCCGGACCCTGGGGCGACGCCCTCGACGCCCTGCTCGCTGAAACCCCACCCGACGGGTCCCGGCCACGGCTGGTGGTGCCCACGCCGGGCGGGCGGCGGCTCACGCAGAGCGTCGCGCAGGAGCTGGCGGGGGAGCCGTGGCTGGCGTTCGCCTGCGGCCGCTACGAGGGCATCGACCGGCGCGTGATCGAGGACGCGGCGCAGCGGATGCCCGTCGAGGAGCTCTCGATCGGCGACTACGTCGTCAACGGCGGCGAGGTGGCCGTACTCGTGATCGTCGAGGCGGTCGCCCGGCTGCTGCCCGGGGTTCTCGGCAACGCCGAGTCCCTGGTCGAGGAGTCGCACGCCGACGGCCTGCTCGAGTACCCCGTCTACACCAAGCCGGCGACGTGGCGCGGCCGCGCCGTGCCCGAGGTCCTGCTCTCCGGCCACCACGGCGAGATCCGCCGCTGGCGGCGTACGGCGGCCCTGCGACACACGGCGCAGCTCCGGCCCGACCTCCTCGCCGCCCTCGAGCCGGCGCGCCTGGACGCCGAGGAGCTCGCCGTGCTGGCAGCAGCGGGGTGGACCGTGCAGGCGGGGCGGTTGGTCCGCGGCTTTCCCGCTGTGGCAGACTGATCGCCTGACGCCGAGCGGCCCGACCGGTGCCCTGCCACAGGGGAGCACCGCCCTCCGGGGCCAGCCGACCGGCCACTCCATCCGACCTCGATGCAGCGGGTGATCTGTGGCACCTGCGAGGAGTTCCCGATGCAGACCCTCGATGCGGTCGACGCCGCCTCGCTCCGCTCCGACATCCCCGGGTTCCGCCCGGGCGACACCGTCAAGGTGCACGTACGCGTGATCGAGGGCAACCGCTCCCGCATCCAGGTCTTCCAGGGAGTCGTGATCCGCCGGCAGGGTGGTGGCGTCCGCGAGACCTTCACCGCCCGCAAGGTGAGCTTCGGGGTGGGGGTCGAGCGCACCTTCCCGGTGCACACCCCGGCGATCGACCGCATCGAGGTCGTCACCCGCGGCGATGTCCGGCGGGCCAAGCTGTACTACCTGCGCGAGCTGCGCGGCAAGGCAGCCAAGATCAAGGAGAAGCGGGAGCGGCCGGTCGCCCGCTGAGCGGCTCGCCGGTGTCCTCCGGCGACGGCTCCAGCACCCCCGTTGACCCCCAAGCCCCGGTCGACCCCGAAGTTCCGATCGACCCCGAAGTGCCGGTCGAGTCCGAGACCCCGGTCCCGTCCGGCGCGGCTCGCCGGCGTAGTTCGTCGCTGCGCGAGCTGCCGGTTCTGGCGCTGGTGGCGGTCGTGCTCGCGGCCCTGGTCAAGACGTTCCTGCTGCAGGTCTTCTTCATTCCCTCCGGGTCGATGGAGCCCACCCTCGCCAACGGCGACCGCGTGCTGGTCGACAAGGTCGGCTACCGCCTCGCTGCCGTCTCCCGCGGTGACGTGGTCGTCTTCGACGGCGCGGGCTACTTCGGCACCACCGCCGCCGGCGACCACGAGTACGTCAAGCGCGTCCTCGGCGTCGCCGGGGACCGCGTCACCTGTTGCGACTCCCCCGGGCGCGTCCTGATCAACGGCACCCCGCTCGAGGAGCCCTATCTGCACCCGGACGGGCCCCCGTCCGAGCTCGCCTTCGATGTCGAGGTGCCGGCGGGGCGGGTCTGGCTCCTCGGAGATCACCGCTCGCGCTCAGCCGACTCGCGCTCGCATCTCGGCGATCCAGGGGGCGGCATGGTGCCCACCGACCGGGTAGTGGGCCGCGTCGTGGGGGTCATCTGGCCGCTCGGGCGGGCCCGGCTCCTGGAGGATCCCGAATCCACGACGTCGCATGGGGCAGACTGACGCGATGACCGATCTGGGCTCGAAACGGCGTGACCGGGAGGGCCCCGACGAGGGCGGCGGCCGGCGGGGGCGCCGGGCCAGGGCGCGCAGCGCCCCCCCGTCCTTCCTGCGCGAGCTGGTCTCGGTCGTCGTGATGGCGATCGCCCTGTCGTGGCTGCTGAAGACGTTCCTCGTGCAGGCCTTCTTCATCCCGTCCAGCTCGATGGAGCCGACGCTGCAGCTCGGCGACCGCTTCCTTGTCGACAAGCTGACTCCCGGCCCCCGGGAGCTGCACCGCGGCGACATCGTGGTCTTCCGCGATCCCGGCGGCTGGCTGCCCCAGCGCGAGGTGGCGGACGACGACTCGCTGCGGGGGACGTTGCGCGACGGGCTCGAGTTCGTGGGCCTCGCGCCTTCGGACACCGACGAGGACCTGGTCAAGCGGGTCGTGGGCGTCGGGGGCGACCGGGTGGTCTGCTGCGACGCCGAAGGGCGGGTGAGTGTCAACGGCGTGGCGCTCGACGAGACCCACCTCTACCCCGGTGACCCGCCCTCCGAGACGCCCTTCGACGTGACCGTGCCCCCCGGGCACCTGTGGGTGCTGGGCGATCACCGCAGCTTCTCCGAGGACAGCCGTGCCCACCAGGGCGACCGGCGCGAGGGCATGGTGCCGCTCGACGACGTGCTGGGGCGGGCCCTGGTCACCGTCTGGCCTCTCGACCGGCTCTCCCGGCTCGACGTGCCCGCGACCTTCGAGCAGCCCGCCCTCGGCGAGGGCGCCGCCCGCTGACCCCGGGCGCTGGGGTGCGTCCCGCGCTGCTCCCGGCCCGTAGGCTTTCGGTCGTGCCGCCCCGGACCGTCGCCTTCATCAGCGGGCCGCGATGAGTCTGCTGCCCCGGGGGGTGGCGGTGCGCCGGGACGCTGGGCTGTGGGGCTACGAGCGGGCGCTCGCCCGCGCCGGCCTGGCACCGGTCGCGGGAGCCGACGAGGCCGGCCGCGGCGCCTGCGCCGGCCCGCTCGTCGTCGCCGCCGTGGTCCTGCCCGAGGGGCGGACCGGCCAGGTGCCCGGGCTGGCTGACTCGAAGCTGCTGAGTCCGGCCGCCCGCGAGGACGTCTACGGCGAGGTCGTCGCGCGGGCGCTCTCCTGGAGCACGGTGGTGATCCCGGCCGGGGAGGTCGACGGGAGTGGTCTGCACGTCGTCAACCTCGCCGGCATGCGCCGGGCGGTGGCGCGCCTGCAGGTGCGCCCGGCGTACGTGCTCACCGACGGTTTCCCGGTCACCGGCTTCGGCGCCCCGAGCCTGGCGATCTGGAAGGGTGACCGGGTCGTCGCCAGCATTGCCGCCGCGTCGGTCCTCGCCAAGGTGACGCGCGACCGGATCATGGGGGAGATGCACCAGGCGCACCCGGTCTACGACTTCGCCACCCACAAGGGCTACGTGACGGCGGCGCATCGCGACGCCCTGGCGATGCACGGCCCCTGCCCCGAGCACCGCTTCTCCTACATCAACGTCGCGCGGCGGGCCCTGGCCAGCCGCGCGTCCGGCATGCCCGTGCCCCGCCGCACCGTGGTCCGCCTCGGCGGCGGGGAGAATGGGGATCCGGGCGATTCGTGCGGCGCGATTGCGGCGGGCGAGTGGGAGAAGGCGGGAGCGGCGTCGTGAGCGCGGAGGATCTCGAGAAGTACGAGACCGAGATGGAGCTGCAGCTCTATCGCGAGTACCGCGACGTCGTCGGCCTGTTCTCCTACGTCGTGGAGACCGAGCGGCGCTTCTACCTGACCAACACCGTGGACCTGAAGGTACGGTCGACCGACGGCGGCGAGGTGTACTTCGAGGTGACTATGTCCGACGCCTGGGTGTGGGACATGTACCGTCCCGCCCGGTTCGTCAAGAACGTCAAGGTCGTGACATTCAAGGACGTCAACGTCGAGGAGCTCGCGAAGAGCGACCTCGAGGTGCCCCGCGACGCGAATGAGGGGGACCCGCGACGCGAATGAGGGGGAGATGGGCCGATGACCGATGCCCCGGCGGGTCTGCCGCCGCTCCATCTGGCCACCCACCTGCGGGTCGCCCAGCGGCTGACGATGATGGTCAACCGCTACGACGTCACCCTCGCCGACGCGGACGGGCGTCCGGTCGGCCCGCCGGTCGCCTTCGCCCAGCAGAAGCGGCTCTCGATGCGGGAGCAGGTCACGATCTACACCGACGAGTCCGGGCGCACGGTGCTGTGCTCCTTCCGGGCCCGGCAGGTCTTCGACGTGGGCGCGACCTACGACGTGCTAGACGGCAACGGGGCGCCGATCGGGAGCTTCCGCAAGGACTTCGCCCGCTCCCTGCTGCGCTCGACGTTCCACGTCGAGCAGCCCGGGGCGCCCGCGGTCGTCGGTCAGGAGCGCAGCCTGCTCGTGGCCCTGCTGCGGCGAGCGGTCGACGAGCTGCCGCTGCCGATCCACTTCGAGTTCGCCGCCGCGGGCGCGCCCGTGATGTCGGTGAGCCGCGCCTTCAGCCTCCGCGACGCCTACCAGGTCGAGATTCCCGCACCCTGGTTCGACCGCCGGCTGGCGATCGCGCTGGCCATCGGCCTGGACGCCCTGATGGGTCGCTGACCGTCCCCTCTCAGTGCCGCGGAGGAGTTCGGGCGTTGCGCTTCCTGCGTCGGCGGCTGCCGGTCGTGTTCCTGGGAGGGGTGCTCGCGGGAGTCAGCGCTGCCGACCTCGCGTCCGGCTCCGACCCCGCGGCCGACCCCGACCGGGAGCAAACGGAGGCCGGCAGGTGACCGGCCTGCGCCCCGGGCCCCGCAACGGTCTGGAGGACGTCGCCGGCCTGCGCGTCGGGCACGCCACGCGCAGCGGCGCGGGCTGGTTGTCGGGGACCACGGTGGTGGTGGCCGAGGCGGAGGGCGCGGTCGCGGGTGTCGACGTACGCGGGAGTGCACCCGGAACGCGCGAGACCGATCTGCTCGACCCGCGCAACGCCGTCGAACGCGTGCACGCGCTGCTGCTCACCGGAGGCAGCGCCTACGGCCTGGCCGCCGCGGACGGGGTGGTGCAGCGTCTCACCGGCGCGGGGAGGGGACTCCTGGTCGACCCGACCCGGGGCATCCTCGTGCCGATCGTCCCGGGGGCGGTGATCTACGACCTGGGACGCGGCGGCGACTGGACCTGCCGCCCGGACGCGGATCTCGGGGCGGCTGCCTGGGATGACGCGATGCTGGACGCCACCCGCCCCCCGCGTGAGGGCGGGTTGGGCGCAGGCACGGGGGCGGTCGCCGGCGGCCTCAAGGGCGGCGTCGGGTCCGCCAGTGTGGTGCTGCGCGGCGGGGAGACCGTGGCGGCGCTGGCCGTCGTCAACGCGGCCGGCTCGACCGTCGATCCGAGGACCGGCGAGCTGTACGGCGCGCGGTACGGGCTGGCGGGTGAGTTCGACGGGCTGCTCCCGCCGGCGGGGGAGGACGTCGCCCGCCACCGTGCTCGGCTGTCCCAGGCCGCGGTTCCCCTTCCGCTGAACACCACCGTTGGCGTCGTGGCCACCGATGCGGCGCTGACGAAGGCCCAGTGCGCCAAGGCCGCGGGTACTGCGCACGACGGCCTCGCCCGCGCCATCCGTCCGGCGCACACCATGTACGACGGGGACACGGTCTTCGCCCTGTCGACCCACGCCGGACCAGCCCCGGACCAGGCGCTCCTGCACGAGCTGCTGATCGCCGCAGCCGACTGCTTCGCCAGGGCGATCGTCAGGGCCATGCTCGCCGCGAGGACGGTGGAGACCCCCGCCGGCCGCTGGTCGTCCTACCGCGAGGCGTTCCCGTCCGTGTCCGCCCCCGCCGACCGTCCTCCAGCAGCCCCGTGAGCCCGTACCCACGAGGCCGCGAGCCCGGCAGCGTGACGATCCACAGTCCGCGGTGGGCTCGGGCTCGTCCCCAGAAGCGACCGGGGTCCTAGCCCGGGCCCGGCCTCGCCCACCACCGTCGTCGGTGGAGGTGGGCCATGGCAGCAGCAGAGCCCGTACGAGACCGAACCCGGCAGGCCGTGGGCCGCTACGGCGAAGACGTCGCCGCGCGGTTCCTGACGGCGGCGGGCCTGGTGGTGCTGGAGCGGAACTGGCGCTGCTCGGACGGGGAGCTCGACATCGTCGCCCGTGAGGGCGACGTGCTCGTCGCCTGCGAGGTCAAGACCCGCCGGGGCGCGGGCTTCGGCAGCCCGCTGGAAGCGGTCACCCCGCGCAAGGCCGCGCGGCTGCGCCGCCTCGTCGGCCGGTGGCTGACCGAGCATCCCGTCCGCCCGGCCGAGGTGCGCATCGACGTGATCGGGGTGCTGCGCCCCCCGCGAGGCCCCGCCCTCGTCGAGCACGTGCGGGGGGTGGCGTAGTGGCGCTGGCCCGGGCCCGAGCGGCCGCCCTCGTCGGTGTCTCGGGCTCCGTCGTCGACGTCGAGGTCGACCTCGCCCAGGGGCTGCCCTCCTTCACCCTCGTCGGCCTGCCCGACGTGTCGCTGTACGAGGCCCGTGACCGGGTGCGGGCGGCGGTCAGCAACAGCGGGCATCCGTGGCCAGCCCGGCGGCTGACCGTGAACCTGTCCCCGGCGAGCTTGCCCAAGCGAGGCAGCGGCTTCGACCTCTCGGTCTGTCAAGAGGGACACTACTGGACGTGCCGAGACGAGCCGTGGTCTACAGCCGCATCAGCCGCGACCGAGAGGGCGGGGGGCTTGGGGTGGACCGGCAACGCGACGACTGCCTCGAACTCGCTGAACGGCTCGGGTGGCAGGTCGTCGGGCACCACAGCGACAACGATCTTTCTGCCTACTCCGGCAAGCCTCGGCCTGGATACCAGGCGCTACTGGCGGATATTCAGCACCAGCGGGCGGATGCGGTCCTGGTTTGGCATACCGACAGACTCCACCGCCGGCCGACCGAGCTGGAGGACTGCATCACGATCCGCGACAAGTACGGGGTCATCACTCAGACAGTCAAGGCCGGACCGCTCGATCTCGCGAACCCCGTCGGGCCGCATGGTCGCCCGGCAACTGGGGGTCGTTGCCCGGTACGAGGTCGAGCACGCGATCGAGCGCATGCAGCGCGCCAAACTGCAGGCCGCGACGAGTGGTCGGTGGAAGGGCGGGCGTCGGCCGTTCGCCTACGAGGCCGACGGAGTGACCGTCCGTGAGAACGAGGCCTCTGAGAT
>JALYMT010000084.1 GCA_030773555.1 Actinomycetota bacterium
GGCGGAGTCCAGCATCTTCCCCCCGGCCAGCGGCTCGTCGCGCCCGCCTACCCTTCCTCCATGAGTGAGCGCATCGTCGTCGTGGGAGCGGACGCAGCCGGGATGAGCGCCGCGAGCCAGGCCAAGCGGCTGGCCGGCGACGCCCTGGAGATCGTGGCGTTCGAGCGCACCCCGTACACCTCCTACTCCGCCTGCGGCATCCCGTACTGGGTCGGCGGCGAGGTCGACGGCCCAGACGCGCTGATCGCCCGCACCCCCGAGCAGCACCGGCGCAACGGCATCGACCTGCGGATGCGTACGGAGGTCGAGGCGCTCGACCTCGACCGCCGCGAGGTGCGCGTCCGGGACCTCGAGCGCGGCTCGACGTCGACCGTGGGCTTCGACCAGATCGTCCTGGCCACCGGCGCGGTGCCGCGGCGGCCGCGGCTGCCCGGTGTCAACGCGCCCGGTGTGTACGGGGTGCAGACCCTCGGCGACGGGGAGGCGATCCTCGACGCCCTGCAGGACGAGCCGAAGCACGGGGTCGTCGTGGGCGGCGGCTACATCGGCGTCGAGATGGCCGAGGCGATGGTGCGCCGCGGGCTCGAGGTCACCGTCGTCGACATGGCCCCGGAGCCGATGTCGCAGCTCGACCCCGACATGGGCCGGATCGTGCGCGAGCAGATGGAGTGCCTGGGCATCCGCGTGCGCACGTCGGTCACCGTGGAGGGCTTCGAGACCGACGATCGGGGCCGGGTGCGCGGGGTCGCCCTCGCCGGCGAGGAGGTCGCCGCCGACCTGGTCGTGCTGGGCACGGGGGTGCGCCCGAACACCGAGCTGGCCCGGGAGGCCGGGCTGACCCTCGGACCCGCCGGTGGCCTGCTGACCGACCTGAAGATGCGGGTGCTCGGCGCCGAGGGGATCTGGGCGGGTGGTGACTGCGTGGAGAGCATCGACCGCACCTCGGGGCGGCGGGTGCACGCCGCGCTGGGAACCCACGCCAACAAGCAGGGCCGGGTGATCGGCACCAACCTCGGCGGCGGCTACGCCACGTTCCCCGGGGTCATCGGCACCGCTGTCAGCAAGGTGTGCAACCTGGAGATCGCCCGCACCGGGCTGCGCGAGAACGAGTGCCGCGACTTCGGCTTCGACTACGTCACCGCCGTCACCGAGTCGACGACCCGCGCCGGCTACTATCCGGGCGCCGCGCCCATCACCGTGAAGATGATCGCCGAGCGGCGCACCGGCCGGCTGCTGGGCGCGCAGATCGTCGGCGAGGAGGGCGCCGCCAAGCGCATCGACACCTGCGCGGTCGCGCTGTGGAACGCCATGACCGTCGAGGAGATGACCGGCCTCGACCTGTCCTACGCTCCGCCCTTCTCCCCCGTCTGGGACCCGGTGCTCATCGCCGCCCGCAAGGTCGCCGACCGGCTGCACGGGCTCCCCCGCCCCTGACTCTGCGTAGCCGCCAGTTACGCACCGGATTTCCCTTCCGGCGTCCCGGGCGCTGCCGCCCCGAACCCCCTCCCCGCCACCCCTCGTCCCGCCACGATCGGGCTTCAGCGATCGGCGACACGGGGGGTAGCGAGGCATGCGCAGAATCTGGGGAGCAGCGCTCGGCGCACTGATCACAGTCGGCAGCCTGGGGGTGCTGGCCGAGCCGGCGCAGGCCCGGCACCGCACGCCGCGCGACCTGCTGCCCGACCTGCGGATGGCGCCGATGACGAACTTCAGCATCGAGGAGACCCGCGGCGGCCGCCGGCTGCTGCGCTTCGACAGCGTCATCGTCAACGTGGGCAAGGGCCGGTTCGAGGCGCGCGGCAGCCGGCCCGACCAGGCCACCGAGCTCATGCGCACCTCGCAGCGCGTCTACAACACCGCGGGCCGCTACCGCACGGTGCGCACCGCCGCGCAGATGTACTACTCCGGCGACGGCCACGACCACTGGCACGTGCGTGACCTCGAGCAGTTCACCTTCGTCTCCAAGGAGGGCGGCACGGGCGTGGGCACCCTCGCCAAGCACGGGTTCTGCTTCTTCGACAACGTGCCCTACCGCCTCGGGCTGCCCCGCGCGCCGCGCTTCCCGTACTACTCCGACTGCGGCAACGAGGGCGACCTGCGGGTCCGCATGGGCCTCTCGGTCGGCTGGGGCGACCTGTACGACGCCCGGCTGATCGACCAGTACGTCGACATCAGCGACCTGCCCGACGGCCGGTACCGGATGACGGGGACGGCCGACCCGCAGCGCTGGTTCAAGGAGTCCAACCCGCGCAACAACGCGTCCTGGGTCGACCTCGACATCCGCGGCACCGACGTGCGCGTGCTGGCGCGCAGCCCCCGGGCTTGATCCCTCGCTGCGCCACCCTGGGCGCGCTGCCGGTCCTCGCTCTGCAAGGATGGACGGGCAGCGCGCACCCAGGAGGAGTGC
>JALYMT010000085.1 GCA_030773555.1 Actinomycetota bacterium
CGATGTACTACCGCTACTCGACGAAGTCGAAGTGGGCCCTCAGCAAGCTGACGGCCGAGGTCGGCGAGAAGGGGACCTGGTCGATCAGCCGCAAGATGACGCGGACGACCTACATCTACATCAAGACCAGCGGTGGCTCCACCAAGAGCATCAAGATCACCGTCAAGAAGTGATCTAGCTCTACCCCCAATCGGTGGGGCGGTCCCGTACGGGGCCGCCCCATCGGCCTTTTCCGGACGGCTCCCCCCTCTTTCGCCCGGTGCGGGATAATCGACGGCAGGGGGACGGCGCGGACGTACGCGTGCTGTCGCGCACCCACGACCGGGAAGGGGAATTCGCATGGCGGCGATGAAGCCGCGGACGGGCGACGGCCCGCTGGAGGTCACCAAGGAGGGCCGCGGCATCGTCATGCGCGTCCCGCTGGAGGGTGGCGGCCGGCTGGTCGTCGAGCTCTCGGCCGACGAGGCCAACTCACTCGGTGACGCGCTCAAGGGCGTGGTCGTCTAGCTACGCGCCCGCCCAGCTCACCTCGTACGACCCCGGCCCGTCGCCCTCGTCGCGGCGGGGACCGGGTCGTCGGCTGGCTGGCGGCGGACGGACCGGGCTGTGGCGGCGTCACCACCGCGCCAAGATCGCCGATTTGGGTGGCAGAACGCAGTCGACTGCACTTTCCCACCTGAAACAGCGATCTTGAACGTCCGAAGGGGGCGGGCGCGGCCTACACCGGAACGACGGAGATGCCCAGGCCGAGGAAGGCGGCGGGCTTGCGGGTGACCAGCTGCAGACCCTGCGAGCTGGCGATCGCCGCGATGAGGAGGTCGTACGCCCGCCGCCGGGATTTGCGTCCGGCCTCCAGCACGGCGACGATCAAGGGCCCGTAGGCGCGCGCGGCTGCTTCATCGAAGGGGAGGGGAAGAAGGTCGCCTCCGCCCACTGAAGACGCTGCTGACGCCGAGCTCGCTCAGCCGGATCGGGAGTGAGGTGCGGCCCCGCAGCGAGCTCGGCGAGGGTCACTGTCGAGATCGTGAACGTATCGGGAAGGAGGTGACCGACCACCTCGAAGTCGATCACGACGGACGTGTCGAGCAGAGCGCCGTCAGCCAAGCGGAGCGGACGCGTCGGCGAGTTCGTCGAGCTCGCTTCGGAAACGCTGGGCATCCACGGCTGGCAGGTGCGCCGCGCTGGCCAGGGCGTCCGCCCGGCGAGTGAACTGAGGACGTCCGGTGGAGACCGGACGAAGCTCGGCCAGCGGAACGCCGTTCCGGGTCACGAGAAACGTCTCCCCGCCCTCGACCCGCCGCATCACCTCGCCGCTGTCGTTGCGCAGCTGCCGCTGATTGATCTCAACCGTCACGTCACTGACGTAGCACAGAGCGCTACAAGATGCTACACCGTGGGCTGCGTGCGCATGACCGGCGAGGAGGAGCGGTCGCGCGTGGGACGATTCCCGTCCGCGACGCCCGAGTGCCGTCCCTGGTCGAGCGCTAGCCCGCGTCGCGCATTCCGGCCCCTCTGACCGTGAGGACTCCCCCTGTGGCTCCGCCCGACATCGCCCTCGCCGCCGGCCTCTCCGACGTCGCCGACGCCGACGCCCTCGCTCTGCCCGTACGGGGTGGTGACGGCGGGCCGAGCGTCGCCGAGGGCGCTGCGGAGGTCGAGGCCCGCTTCGGGGTGAGCGTGGCCGACGAGCTGGGGCACCTCAAGGCCAAGGGCGAGGTCGGCGAGGTGCACGAGGTGCCGGTCGCGGCCGAGGGCGACGCCGCCGAGGTGCTGCTGCTCGTCGGGGTGGGCGACGCCTCCGTACGCTCGATGCGCCGGGCCGCGGCCGCACTGGCTCGCAAGGCCCAGGGCCGGCGGCGGATAGCGCTGCTCCTGCCGGCCGGCGCCGACGGCGAGGCGCTGCGGGCGGTGGCCGAGGGACTGGTGCTGGGCTCGTACCGGTTCACCCGCCGCAGCAGTCCCAAGGGCCCGGCGCCGCTGGAGGGCGCGACGCTCGTGGTGAGCGAGCCCGAGGGGCAGCAGCCCGCGCTCGACGAGGCGCTCGCCGTGGCCGGCGCGACCTGGCAGGCGCGCGACCTGGCGAACACGCCGAGCAACGAGAAGGACCCGGCCTGGCTGGCGGAGCAGGCCCGCGCCCTGGCCGGGACCGCCGGTCTCGACGTCCGGATCTGGGACGAGGACGCGCTGGCGGCCGAGGGCTTCGGGGGCATCCTCGCGGTCGGCGCCGGGTCGTCGCGTCCGCCCCGGCTGATCCGCCTCGACTACGTCCCTGAAGGTGGCGAGGCGGCGGCGCGCGTCGTGCTGGTCGGCAAGGGCATCACCTTCGACAGTGGCGGGCTCTCGCTCAAGCCGAACGACGCCATGGTGCCGATGAAGACCGACATGGCCGCCGGCGGTGCGGTGCTCGCCGTCATGGGCGCCCTGCGCGAGCTCGGCATCCACGCCCGCGTCACCGGCCTGGTCGCCGCCGCCGAGAACCTGCCGAGCGGCTCGGCCTCGCGCCCCGGCGACGTCATCACCCACTACGGCGGGACCACCGTCGAGGTCTTCAACACTGACGCCGAGGGCCGGCTCGTGCTCGCCGACGCCCTCGCGTACGCCGACACCCAGCTGCAGCCCGACGTCCTCGTCGACCTGGCCACGCTCACCGGCGCGGCCTCGCTCGGGCTGGGCCGCCGGCACGCCGCGCTCTACACCGCCGACGACGCCCTGGCCCGCGACTTCTGTGCCGCAGGGGAGGAGAGCGGCGACCGGGTGTGGCGCATGCCGCTGGTTGACGACTACCGCTTCGCCCTCGACTCCGCGGTCGCCGACCTGTCGAACATCTCCCGCAACGACAAGATCTCCGGCGGCTCCATCACGGCTGCGCTGTTCCTGCGGGAGTTCGTCGGCGGGCGGCGCTGGGTCCACCTCGACATCGCCGGTCCGGCCCGCGCCGAGTCCGACGAGCACGAGGTCACCAAGGGCGCGACCGGCTTCGGCGCCCGCCTGCTGCTCCGCTGGCTCGAGTCCTCGTACGGTCGCTCCGGGCGCTGACGCCGCGCATCCCCGCCTACCAATCGTGGTCCACGAGTTGGCTGCGGGTCAGGGAGCGCGCTTGACCGCGCAGAGCAGGCCGTCGCCCACGGGCAGCAGGCAGGGGACGAGGCGCTCGTCGGCGCGCAGCTGGCGGCCGAAGTCGCGCATCGCGACGGTCTCCGGGTCGCGGTGGGCCGGGTCGGCCACCTGGTCGCGCCACAGGGCGTTGTCGAAGGCCAGCACCCCACCGGGGCGCAGCAGGCGGTAGGCCTCGTCGAGATAGGCCGGCAGCTCGTCGCGGCCCGCGTCGCAGAAGACCAGGTCGTAGTGGCCGTCGGCGAGGCGGGGCAGCACGTCGAGCGCCCGGCCGTTGATCAGCCGCACCCGGTTGGAGGCGATGCCCGCCGCGGCGAACGTCTCGCGCGCCGCCCGCTGGTGCTCGGGCTCCCGGTCGACGGTGGTGAGCACCCCCTCCGGGTTCATGCCGCGCAGCATCCACAGGGCGGAGACCCCCGTACCGGTGCCGACCTCCACGATGGCCCGGGCGTCGAGGGCGGCGGCGAGGAACCGCAGCGCGGCCCCGCCGTCGGGCTCGATCGGCACGCATCCCAGCTGGCTGGCCCGGCTGCGGGCGTCGAGGAGCGCCTCGTCCTCGGCGACGAACTGCGCGGCGTAGGCCAGGCTCGGCGACTGCTGCTGCGTGGGCGTGGGAATGGGGGCCTCCTCAGCTCAGCGGGGCGAACGCCGTACGGTGTCGCGAATCCTAGTGAGCCGGAACTATCCGCGCGCTGACGGGCGTTGGCACGGGAAGTGGAGGTGAGCGTGACCGCCGAGCTGCAGTGGACCCCCCCGTCGTGGGACGAGGTCGTGCGCACTCACGGCGGCCGCGTCTACCGGCTCGCCTATCGCCTGACCGGCAATCCGCACGACGCCGAGGACCTCACCCAGGAGGTCTTCGTCCGGGTCTTCCGCTCCCTGTCGAGCTACACCCCGGGCACCTTCGAGGGCTGGCTCCACCGCATCACCACCAACCTGTTCCTCGACTCCGTGCGCCGCCGGACCCGGGTCCGTTTCGAAGGCCTCGTCGACGACGCCGCGGAGCGGCTGCCCAGCAGCGAGCCGGGGCCGGCGCAGGTGTACGACGACACCCACCTCGACGCGGACGTGCAGGACGCCCTCGACCAGCTGCCCCCCGACTTCCGGGCCGCCGTCGTGCTCTGTGACCTCGAGGGACTCTCCTACGAGGAGATCGCCGCCACCCTCGACATCAAGCTGGGCACCGTACGCAGCCGCATCTCCCGCGGCCGGGCGCAGCTGCGCGCGTCGCTGGAGCATCGCGCGCCGGTCGCCACCACGACCTCGGCCGCTGCTCCCCGGCGTCCCGCCCGGCGGATCCTGCGCCGGGCGACGCCGGAGATGCCCTGATGCACCTGGGTCCCCTCGTCACCGCCCTGGTCGACGGAGAGCTCCAGGACGACGTGCGGCGACGCGCGCTCGAGCACGCCGCGCGCTGCCCCTCCTGCACGGCGGAGATCGACGCGCAGCGCCGGCTCAAGGCCCGGGTCGGGGTCGCCCCGCTGCCCGCGCCGCCGGAGGCGCTCACCCGCCGGCTGCTCGAGCTGGCGGCACCCGCCC
>JALYMT010000086.1 GCA_030773555.1 Actinomycetota bacterium
ACACCTGGATCGTCACGAACGCGACCAGCGGCCTGGTGCGCAGCAATCCCTCGAAAACGGCCAACCGGCTGCTCTACAAGAGCAACCTGTAGCCCCTCGTACCCAAAGGATGGGGCGTCAGGAGGACCTCCCCCAGTAATGCGCTGCCCGGGCCACTGTCGCGGATCATCGAGCCGCTCCTCCCGGGCTAGCCACAGTCGGTTCCAGCCCTGGCTGGTGATGTTGCTGGGCCTTAGGCTCGGTCGGTGTTGAGCGGGCCACCAAGGACCGGCCGCTGTGGTGGAGCGCGGCGGCTTGGGCGGTCTGCTCCGGGCTGAGAGCCGCGGGTCGTCCCGGCTTCCGCGACGAGCCGGTCGCGGCGGTCATCGGGCGCTTCCGCCGGTGAGGCGGGCGTCGATGGCGGCGTGGAGCCGCGCCACGACGGCGGTCACCTCCCGGGTGACCTGCTGGGCGGTGGCGACGGCGGGGTGCTCGCCGGGGTTCTGCGACGGACTGGGCGGGACGGTCATGGACGGGCTCCTCCTCCGGTTCGGCGGTGGGTGCGGATGCGGCGGGCCAACTCGGGCTGGGCGTCGGGGCGTACCCCGGCGGTGGTGGGGGCCTGGGCGACGGCCTCGTCGGTGGCGTCGCGGAGGTCGGCGGCCACGGAGTCGAGCAGGGTCGCCGTCAGGTCGTCCCCGGGCTCCGGGTCGTCGCCAAGCGGCTCCAGCGCCCGCAGGTACAGCCCGCGCCGCGCGTCGTGGTCCAGGCCGGCGAGGTCCTCGCCGGAGTCGGCGTCGTCGTGTAGCTCCGCGTCCACGCGGTCCAGCCGGCGCTGGTGGTCGGGCATGATCAAACACTCCTCAAGGGTCGGGATCGGTCAGGGTCGCTGAGGCCGGCGCGCTGCTCCAGGGCGGCAAGGCGGTCCTCAACGTCGATCACCTCGCGCCAGCTCGCGGCGGCGTCGAGGACGCGGGCGGCGGCGCGTTCGCGGACCGCCTCGTTCTCCGCCGAGCGCATCAGGTCGGCGAGGGTCCTCACCGCCTCCAAGGCGAGCCCAGCCAACTCATCGACTACCTGGCGGTAGGCCGAGGCGCGAGCCTCGCGCACCCGCGCCTCGAAGTCGGGAGCGGAGGCACGGCGGCGGATGGTCCGCTCGGAGACGCCGTGGTCGCGGGCGATGGCGGCGTACGGGCGACCTCGGGCGACGGCCAGCACGAGCGCGTCGTCGGCTAGATCACGGACAATCCGGTCACCTTGCGGTCACCTCCGGTCGTGCGTCGATCAGGTCGGCGAGGTTGGCGGCCAGGCGCTCGGCCCGCCGCAGGTGCTCGACGGCCTCGGCAGGCTCGTCGTCATCGGCAGCGGCGAGCGCGTCGAGGCTCGCCGCGATCACGTCGAGGAGGTGCAGCCGGCGGCGGCGCTGCCGTCCCGCCCCGCTCACGGGATCACCCTCGCGCCGAGGTCATCCGCGCAGCGCCGGCACAGGACGACGGCGAGCGAGCAGCGCACGTCGCCCGGTCGCCCGCACCAACGACAGAAGGGGATGAGCCCGTCCTCCGGTCGTGCTCGGGCGGGGGAGGGCGTCGGCGCAGGTCAGAGCAGGGGCAGCGGTCGCTGGCGGGTGCCGGTCGGGCTGCCCGGTCCGCGTGCGGTCCGCACGGGTGGTCATGGCCGTCTCCTCTCTCGGGCGCGCAGCCACGGGCACGGCGGATCGTGGGCGATGACGAGCTGCCAGACGCGGGGGGCGACCTCGCGCAGGGTCGCGTCGGATAGGCAGTCCGGGCACCGTCCTCGGATCGAGGCGGTGGTCAGCACGTCCGCAGGTGTGCCTGCTCTGCGCGCGGCGCGGCGCTGGGCGCGGTTCACAAGTCCCCCCACCCGTCATCGAGGAGGGGGGGTGGTGTCCCTTCTGTCCCCTGTGTCCCGTCCGGCAGGCCGAAGGGGACACTCGGGACACTTGGGACAGGGGCGTAGACGCCCCGCTCCCGGCGCACGATGCGGCCGGCGTCGGCCAGGCGGCCGAGGTATCGCTTCGCGGTGTCGCGGTCCAGGTCGAGCGCGCGGGCCACGTCCTCGCTGCGGACTCCCTCGGGCCGACTGGCAACGTAGGCGGCGATGCGCGCGGAGCGGTCCCCAAGGTTCGGGTCGGACGGCGGCCGGTCGAGAAGCTGCCACGCGCCGCCGGTCATCTGCATCGCGTACTCGGCCTCGGCCACGTCGCGCCCGGTGACCTTGAGCACGCTGTCCGCGTCGCCCCGACCCCGGCCCAGGAGCAGCACCGTGTCGGCCGCCCCGGTGAGCCCGTGGGTGCCGCTCACCTCGGCGAGGAAGTCCTCGGCGGACATCTTCCTTGTGTGGTGGACGATCAGCACCGCGCCCCGGTACTCGTCAGCAACGGCCTTGAGCGCGGCCACCACCCGGTACTCATCGCGGGTCTGCTCAACAGGCGGAACGAGGCCGAGCGCTGGCGGCGGGACTGGACGACAGAGCGCATCAAGGAGCTGCGCTCGTTCGCTGCCGATGTGTGCGAGGCGATGGATCAGCAATACCGGGTGATCGGCCAGTGCGCCGATGCTGCCCGGCGTAGGCGGCCCCCCGTGCCTCAAGATCGCGTGGTGGCAATAGACACGGCATGGAACCGGCTGCTGGGCCGGCGGTACGTCTACGCCACGGAAGAGCTGCAGAACGCGATGATGGCTTTCGACAAAGCGCGGGCGGTCGCCGTCGAGGCGGTGACCCCCGACGCGGCAGACGCTTGGGAGCGGGCCGAGCCAGAGCTTGAGGCGGGCCGGGTCGCTGTCCTCGACGCCGTGCAACAGCTGCACGACGACATCAACGAGGCACTTGCGTCCCACCGGCTGCCTCGGCGCTTCGGCCGCAGCCGACTTGGCCCACCGCCCTCGGCCGCTGATGGCGACTAGAGGCCCACGGAGCCCGTGAGCACCTTGGCGATGACGCCCCATGATCTGGTCGGCGCCCGCAGCGCGAAATAAGTAACCACGAGGGGGGCGAGCCCGCCCCCGCCCCCGAAGGTGCAGGAGCCCGCCGCGGCGGACCGAGTGTCCCTCCACGCGCGGGTGATGGGGCTGAGCGACACGGGTGTCTCGCTGTCGCAACCCCCGGCGCTGGTGTGCCGCCCGCCCGGGATGAGGGCGCACGGGCCCGTGTCCGTTGTTGTTGGAGCTGAACAGGAGCACTCCTCACCCTCCGCGCAGACGCTGTACCTGTGCGTGAGAAACAGCCCCGGAGGACTACCTGACTGGCGTCGGGAGCGTTGAGACAATTCAACGCTCACCCCACCCACCGGGCATACCGGACAAGGCGGTCCGGCCTTAGCGTGGAGCGCAACGGCGGAGAGCCACTCCATCGGATGCTCGTCTAGGAGCCAGAATGCCCAACGCCGTTGCAGGAACGATCTTCGCACGACGACTTGCCGGAGCCGTGGTCCTGCCCGGCATGTTCGCCGGGATGCTGGCCGTGGG
>JALYMT010000087.1 GCA_030773555.1 Actinomycetota bacterium
ACCGTCGGACCCGTCGCCGGGTGCGGTCGAGGCGCCGGTGGCGGCGGCCGGGTCGGCGGGATCGGAGTCGAAGGCCGCGCCGCCTCTCGCCGGGGCCGCCACTCGCGCATCGGCTGGGCCGTCGGCATCGGTGCGTGCGGGCCCGCCGACCCACTCCGGCTCGGCCTGCCAGTCGCTGCCCGGGCGGTAGCGCGGCTTGCTGCGGAAGGCGGGCACCATCACCAGGAGCGTGATGAGTGCGAACAGCAGAGCCGGCACGCCGACGTAGAGGGCGATCGCCGCCAGCACGCTCATCGACGCGCCAGGATCGTCGCCGTCGTCGCGGGCGAGCGCATAGGCAGTCGGGCTGCCCGCGAGCAGCACCGACGGCACGAGCAGGGTCCCGAGCAGCACGATGCGCCGGATTCTCACGCGCCTCAACCTATCGTCGTTTCGGAGCTCGTCGGGACCTCGCTCATGACGGCGGCGAGGGCGCGAGCGCGTACGGAGGAGACCAGCTCCTCGAGGAGCATCGCCTGACCGGCGCCGTCGGTCAGCGGAAGCCGCCAGTTCGGATACTCGTCGCTGGTGCCGGGCTGGTTGATCGCCCGCCGCTCGCCGGCGGCGTCGGCGAGCTGCACGCCGAGCAGACGGGCCGGCGTGCGGGCGAGGTAGCGGTGCAGCGCCTCCACCTCCGTGCGCTCGTCCCCGCCGGCGGCGAGCAGGCCGAGCTCGGCGAGCAGGGCCCGCCAGGACTGGATCTCGGCGGCGTCCTGCGCCCGCTCCTCCTCGACCGGGCGCTCGAGCAGTCCGAGCTCGGCCCGGATGCGGATGTGCTCACCGCTCAGATAGCCCGCGGTGGGAGGCAGGTCGTGGGTGGTGACGGTGGCGAGGGCCAGCTCGCGCCACTCCTCCGGGCGCAGCGGCCGGTCGGCGTCCCAGTCGCGCTCGAACCACAGGATCGAGGTCCCCAGGATGCCCCGCTGGCGCAGGTGGTCGCGCACCCACGGCTCGACGTTGCCGAGGTCCTCGCCGACCACGAGCGCGCCGGCCCGGTCGGCCTCCAGGGCGAGGATGCCGACCATCGCCTCGTGGTCGAGGCGCACGTACGTGCCCTGCTGGGGAGCCATCCCGTGCGGGGTCCACCACAGCCGGAACAGCCCCATGACGTGGTCGACGCGCACGCCCCCGGCGTGCCGCAGCACCGTACGGATCATGTCGCGGTAGGGCGCGTAGCCCACCTCGGCCAGCCGGTCGGGCCGCCACGGCGGCTGGGCCCAGTCCTGGCCCTGCTGGTTGAACGCGTCGGGCGGCGCGCCGACGCTCACCCCGAGGGCGAGGACGTCCTGCAGGCTCCACGCGTCGGCACCGCCGCCGGACACGCCGACGGCGAGGTCGTGCACCACCCCGAGGGGCATGCCCGCCTCCCGGGCGCCGCGCTGCGCCGCGGCAAGCTGCTCGTCGAGTGTCCACTGCAGCCACCGCCAGAAGTCGACCCGGCCGGCGAGCTCCACGCGCGCTCGGGCGACCGCCGGCGAGCCGGGATCGTGCAGGTCGGCCGGCCACTCGCGCCACGGCAGCCCGTGCTGCTCCGCCAGCGCGCACCAGGTCGTGAAGTCCTCGAGACCGGGACCCTCGCGCTCGACGAAGGCGGCGTACGCCGCCTGCCGGCCGAGGCTGCGCGGCACCGCGAAGACCCGCTCGAGCGCCGCCCGCTTCGCCGCCCACACCGCGTCCCGGTCGAGCCGCTCGTCGCGGGAGTTGACCGCCCGCTGCCGCGCGGCCAGCCGCTCGACCTCCGTACGGTCCGCCGGCGGCAGGTACGCGTACTCGGGAATCGCCTCGACCCGCGAATAGACCGGATTGACGAACCGCCGGGTCGCCGGCAGGTAGGGTGAGGGCTCCATGGGTCCGACGGGCTCGGCCGCGTGCAACGGGTTGACGAGCACGAAACCGGCCCCGAGCTCGTGCCCGCTCCAGCCGGCCAGGTCGGCCAGGTCGGCCAGGTCGCCCAGCCCCCACGACCGCGCGGAGCGCACCTGGTAGAGCTGCGTCATGAAGCCCCAGGCCCGCTCGTCGCCGAGTGCGGGGGGCGCGCCGAGATAGGCGGGGGTGACCGCGAGCGGGGCGTCGGCCACCGCGGTGCCGGCGGTGAGCCGGAGCCGGTGCCAGCCGAGGGCCAGGTCGGCGGGCAGCGTCAGCGGCCGGGCCTCGAGGCGCCGGCCGTCGACCTCGCGGACCTCGACGGCGTCGCCGACCGGCACGTCCGCGCGCCGGCCGCCGTCCTCCAGCTCGAAGAGCACCTCGATCGGCTCCCCCGCGGGCACGTGCGCGAGCAGCTGCGCCTCCCGTCCGCCGGTCGTCACCACGCAGGGCGGCAGCAGCCGCCGCCAGGGCGACAGGAGGCGGTCCTCGAGCGCCGCGGCGGTGGCGGCGGACGTGCTCGTGTCGATGCCCAGCGCCGCGAGGACGGCGTGGATCGTCGCACCGCTCACCTGGACGTGCCGGCCCCGCCAGTCGGAGTACTCCGTGGCCACGCCGTACGCGGCGGCCAGGTCGGCGAGCTCGGGGGACAGCTCGAGAGACGATGGTGCGTCGGACAACCCGATTCCTCCGCTGCCGGGCACAATGAACGGCGGAGTACTACCCCACTCCACCCCCACCGCAGCACCGGCTCAGGTGGTGGTCTGCAGAACCGGGCGAGGGAACCAGGTGTCCTGGGTCGAGGTGGTGGCACTTCTGCTGGCGCCCACCGCCGCCTTCTGGGTGGCCGAGCGGGCACTTCGGGCGCTCAGCCGCGTGGACCCATGGCCCTGGCAGCGCCGCCGGACGGTCCGCCCCCTGGGGCCGACGCTCGAGCAGATCGGCGCCGACCTGCACCGACTGTCCAGGGAGATCGCCCGCATCGAGCGCACGAACCCGCCGGCCAAGGCGGCGCGGATCCGGGCCGCGGCGCTGGCCTACGACGACGTGCTGATGCTGGCCTGCCGCACGCTCGAGGTGGACGCCCCGGCCCGGCCCCCCCTGGCTCCGCTGCAACGCCTGGAGACCGAGGCGGCGCTCGCGCGCCAGGGGCTGGACTGGTGAGCCCTCGCCGGTAGCACGAGCGGCGCCGGCTCCGGCGACTGCCATCGAGCGGCCGGCGCCGCAGCGGCGCAGGGTCAGGCGCTCGCCGCGTCAATGACCGGATCGAGGCCGAAGCCGCCGTAGCCGGCCAGATACGGCGCCCACCGTGGGTCCGAGCGCCCGGTGCCCAGGATCCGCCAGGCGACGCCGGTGGGCTGGTGCGGCGCCTTGCGCAACCGCCAGCCGAGCTCGGCGATCACCCGGTCGGCCTTGACGTGGTTGCAGCGCGAGCAGGCCGAGACCACGTTCTCCCACTCGTGCGCCCCGCCACGGCTGCGTGGCACGACGTGGTCGATGGTCGCCGCGGGCCGGCCGCAGTAGACGCAGCGCCCGCCGTCGCGGGCGAACAGCGCCCGCCGGGTCAGGGGCACGTGGGCCCGAAAGGGGACCTTGACGAACCGGGTGAGGCGCACCACCGAGGGCACGGAGAGCTCGCGGGCGGCGCTGCGCAGCACCTGGTCGGAGTCCTCGAGGGCCACCGCCTTGTGCGCGAGCACAAGCAGCAGGGCGCGGCGCACCGGCACGACGCAAAGCGGCTCGTACGTCGCGTTGAGGACGAGGGCGGAACCCACCATGGACATCGAGCCTCCTCGCGCCGGCGCATGGCGCGCGCCGGGTCGGCCCAGTGTCACCCGCTGGGCGGCCCGGACGCCACCGAAAACGCCGCACGGGTCCCTCGGACGGCGCAGCGGCCGGCGGCGGCCCGCTGGTCCTATCGTGCTGGCATGACCCGCCCGCCGTACCCCGACGCTCCCCGTCTCGACCTCGTCGAGGAGCTGCCGCCGGCCGCTCCCGTCGCCCGGGTGGCCGACCCCTACCGGTGGCTGGAGGACCCGGCCGACGAGCGCACGCGGGCATGGCTCCGCGACCAGGAGACGCTCGCCGCGGAGCACCTGGCGTCCCTGCCCGGACGGGAGCGCCTGCGCGCCCGGCTGCGGGAGCTGCTCGGCGCCGGGGTCGTCTCGCCCCCGGCCTGGCGGGGAGGGCGCCGGTTCTTCCTGCGCCGGACCGCGGAGCAGGAGCACGCGGTGCTCTACACCGTCGACCCGGACACCGTCGACTCCGAGGGCGGCGAGCGGGTGCTGCTCGACCCGATGGCCATCGACGCGACGGGCACGACCACCCTCGACGCCTGGCAGCCGTCCAAGGAAGGCGACCTGCTCGCCTACCAGCTCTCGGCCGGCGGCACCGAGGAGTCCGTGCTGCGGGTGCTGGACGTGCGCAGCGGCGAGGTCGTCGACGGGCCCGTCGACCGGGCCCGCTACTCCCCCGTGGCCTGGCTGCCCGGGGGCAAGGCGTACTACTACGTGCGCCGGCTCGCGCCCGAGCTGGTGCCGGCCGAGGAGGCGCAGTACCACCGCCGGGTGTGGTTGCACCAGCTCGGCACCGACCCCGAGGACGACGTCCTCGTCTTCGGCGAGGGCCTGGAGAAGACGAACTACTACGGCGTCTCGGTCTCCCGGGACGGACGCTGGCTCTCCATCAGCGCCTCGGCCGGCACCGCGCCGCGCAACGACCTGTGGCTCGCCGACCTCACCCGCGCCGACCCGGCCGCACCCGAGCTGCGCGTCGTCCAGCAGGACGTCGACGCCGGCACCTCCCTGCAGGTGAGGCGCGACGGGCGCGCGTACGTCTTCACCGACCGCGACGCCCGCCGGGGCCGGCTGGCGGTGACCACCCCGGAGGACCCCGCCTACTCGACGTGGACCGACCTGGTGCCCGAGGACCCGGAGGCGGTGCTCGAGGACTACGCGATCCTCGACGGCCCGGAGCTGGCCGCCGCGGGGCGCGAGCCGGTGCTGCTGTGCGGCTGGACCCGGCACGCCGTCAGCGAGGTCACCGTGCACGACCTGCGCACCGGCGAGCGCACCGGCACGGTCCCCCTGCCCGGTCTCGGGTCGATCGGCGGCATCGGGGAGCGTCCCGAGGGCGGGCACGAGGCGTGGTTCGGCTACACCGACCACACCACCCCGTCGTCGGTCTACCGCTTCGACGCGCGCTCGGGTGAGACGTTGGTGTGGGCGACGCCACCCGGGACGGTGGAGGTGCCGCCGGTGACGGCCCGGCAACTGGAGTACACCTCTCGGGACGGGACGACGGTACGGATGTTCGTCCTCTCCGCGGGCAGCGAGCCCGACCGGCCCCGCCCGACGATCCTGTACGGGTACGGCGGCTTCGGCGCCTCCCTGACCCCCGGCTACTCCGCCGGCATCCTCGCCTGGGTGGAGGCCGGCGGCGTGTACGCCCTCGCCAACCTGCGCGGCGGCGGCGAGGAGGGCGAGGACTGGCACCGGGCCGGCATGCTCGGCGAGAAGCAGAACGTCTTCGACGACTTCACCGCCGCCGCGGAGCGTCTGCTCGCGGAGGGCTGGACGACGCCGGAGCAGCTGTCGATCTCGGGGGGCTCCAACGGCGGGCTGCTGGTGGGCGCCGCCATGACCCAGCGCCCGGAGCTCTACGCCTGCGTGATCTGCTCGGCTCCGCTGCTCGACATGGTCCGCTACGAACGCTTCGGGCTGGGCGCGACCTGGAACGTGGAGTACGGCGCCGCCGACGACCCCGAGCAGCTGCGCTGGCTGCTGGCGTACTCGCCGTACCACCGGGTGCGGGAGGGAGTCGACTACCCGGCGACGCTGTTCACGGTCTTCGAGGGCGACACCCGCGTCGACCCGCTGCACGCCGCGAAGATGTGCGCGGCCCTGCAGCACGCGACGTCGCGCGAGCGGCCCGTCCTGCTGCGGCTGGAGAAGGACGTGGGCCACGGCGCCCGGTCGATGACCCGCACGGTGGACCTGTCGGTGGACACCCTCGCGTTCACCGCGCGCTGGACCGGCCTCGAGCTGTAGGCCGGTCCAGCGGCGCCGGTCAGACGCGCCGGCCGGCGCCCATGCGGCGCACCAGCAGCACGAGGCCGATCGTGATGATCAGGCCGAACAGGATCGAGCCGAAGTTCCCCCTGGCGCCGAAGAGAGCCCGGCCGATGAAGCCCGAGATCAGCATGCCGACGACCCCGATCCCGATGGTGCCGGCGACTCCCATCGGGTCGCGGCCGGGCACCAGCAGGCGGGCGAGCGCGCCGACGATGAGGCCCAGGATGATCAGGCTGAGAATGAAGATGATCACGACGACTCCCAGCGGACGAGGTCCGGCCGACGCAACGCGCCGGCCGCGGCGCCCGATGCGCCTCCGTACCGCTCCCGGTGCCCTCCCCCATCGGCAGGGCGCGAAACGGCGCGATCAGTAGGGTCACCCGGCGGGAGGGGAGGCACATGTCCTACGAGACGCTGCGGGTGGCACTCGATCTGCTCGCCGGCCCCCTGCGGATCATCGGCGTCGTCGTGGGCGCGGTCGTCGTACGGTGGCTGCTGCACCGGGCGATCAACGAGTTCGTGGAGCGCGCCGCGGCCTCGACACTGCACGAGCGGCTCGCCGCCGCGCCTCCACGGCTCCGCCTCGACACCGGGCCCACGGCCCCGAACGTCGCGGTGCTGGCCGAGCGCCGCCGTCAGCGCGTGCAGACCATGGGCTCGGTCCTGCGCAGCCTCGCCTCCGTCGTCGTGTTCGTCGTCGCCCTCGCCACCGTCGTCGGCGAACTCGGCGTCAACCTCGGGCCGATCCTGGCGAGCGCGGGCATCGCCGGGGCCGCCCTCGGCTTCGGCGCGCAGAGCCTCGTCCGCGACGTCCTCACGGGCGCCTTCCTCATCCTCGAGGACCAGTACGGGGTCGGCGACGCCATCGACCTCGGCACGGTGGCCGGCACCGTCGAGGCGGTGGGCCTGCGGGTCACCCAGCTGCGCGACGGTGACGGGGTGGTCTGGTACGTCCGCAACGGCGAGATCGTGCGGGTGGGCAACCGCAGCCAGGGCTGGTCGACGGCCGCCGTCGACGTGCCCGTCGGCTACGGCGAGGACCTCGCCCGCGTACGCGACCTCGTCACCGAGGCGGCCACCGCGCTGGCCGTCGAGCCGGAGTGGCGCGAGCACCTGCTCGAGGCGCCCGAGCTGCTCGGGGTCGAGTCCCTGGAGGCCGACCGCGTCGTCCTGCGGGCCCTCGTGAAGTGCGCGCCCGCCGAGGCGCCGCGGGTGTCGCGGGAGTTGCGGCAGCGCGTGGCGTCGGCGTTCGCGACCGTCGGCGTCGGCGTCGCTTCCGGTTCCGGTTCCGGTTGCTAACGTCCGCGCCGTGCCCGACCTCGCCTCCCCCGCCCCCGTGACGAGGCCCGGCTCCCGCCCCGCCTGGCCCGGCTACCTGCTGGTCCTCACCGGGGCGGCCTGCTTCGTCGTCAACGCGGGCGTGTCGAAGGTCGTCCTCACCGCCGGCGTCGAGCCCGCCCAGCTCACCGCCCTGCGATGCACGGGCACCGCGCTCGGGTTGCTCCTGCTGCTGGTCGCGACGGGGCGCACCCGCGGGCCCGGATGGTGGCCGACCCGCCGCGAGCTGCCGCTGCTCCTCGGCTACGGCCTCGTGGGGGTCGCGCTGCTGCAGTGGACGTACTTCGTCGCCATCGACCGGCTGCCGGTCGGCATCGCCCTGCTGCTGGAGTACACCGCACCGGTCCTGATCGCGCTGTGGGCCCGGACGGTGGGCCGCGAGCCGGTCCGCCCGACGGTCTGGCTGGCCCTGGCCCTGTCGCTGGTGGGGCTGGCGATGGTGGCCCGGGTCTGGGACAGCGGCTACCTCGACGCGCTCGGGGTGGTGGCCGCGCTGGCGGCCGCGGTCTGCTTCGCCACCTACTTCCTGCTCGGCGAACGGGGCGTGCGCGACCACGACCCGCTGGCGCTGTCGTTCTGGGGCTTCGCGGTGGCGGCGGTCTTCTGGTCGCTGGTTCGCCCGCCCTGGGAGTCGTTCTCCGGTGGCATCGCCAGCACCTCTGCCCCGCTGCTGGGCGCGCTGTCGGGGCTGCCCGAGGTCCCGGTGTGGATCCTGGTGCTCTGGGTCGTCCTGCTCGGGACGCTGGTGCCCTTCGCCGCGGGGACTGCGGCCCTGCAGTACCTGCCAGCCACGGTCGTGAGTGTGGTCGCGATGACCGAGCCGGTGGGGGTGACGCTGCTCGGGTGGGCGTGGTTCGGGGAGGCGCTGCGCCCCGTCCAAGTGGTCGGGGCCGGCGTGGTGCTCACCGCGGTCGTGCTCGGCCAGCTGGCCCGCCGCGCGCCACGCGAGGCGCTACCGGTGCCGCCCGCCTGAGGCCCCCACAATCCGCCAATGGCGGTCATGGGGGCCGGCGGTGAGACTCAGGCCAGCTGCGCCTCGAGGGTGATCGGCACCGCCGACAGCGCCTTGCTGACGGGGCAGTTCGCCTTGGCGTCCTCCGCGGCGGCGCGGAAGTCGTCGGGCGAGAGCCCCTCGACCGTGCCGCGGACGTTGAGCCGGATGCCGGTGATGCCCGGGCCAGGCTGGAAGTCGACCTCGGCGCTGGTCTCCAGCCATTGGGGCGGGCTCCCCTTCTGGGCCAGCGCGTGCGAGAGCGCCATGGCGAAGCAGGCGGAGTGGGCGCCGGCGATGAGCTCCTCGGGGCTGGTGCGCCCGTTGGGCTGCTCCGAGCGCGACGGCCAGCTCACGTCGAACGTCCCCACCCCGGAGGACTCCAGGGCCACCTTGCCCGAGCCCTCCATCAGCGAGCCCTGCCATTGAGTGCGCGCGGTACGCGTGGTGGCCATCAGTGAATCTCCTCTGCATCCGGGGACATCGGTCGGTTACTCCAGCGACCTACCACGCTGGGCCCTTGCTCATGCACCTAACCGCCTCCTGCTGGCGGCCCTGCGGCAGAATCGAGCACGTGAGTGCGGCTGCGGAGAGACCTGAGGCGACGACGTTCTACGCCTCGGTCGGGGGGGCGGAGACCTTCCGACGGCTCGTTGATCGCTTCTACGCGGGGGTCGCCGCCGACCCTGTGCTGCGCCCGCTCTATCCCGAGGACGACCTCGCCAGCGGCGCGGCCGCCGAACGGCTGCGGATGTTCCTCGAGCAGTACTGGGGTGGTCCGCGCACCTACAGCGAGCGCCGGGGCCACCCCCGGCTGCGGATGCGGCACGCGGCCTGGCGCATCGGCCAGCGGGAGCGCGACGCGTGGCTGCGCAACATGCGCGCCGCGGTCGACGAGCTCGACCTGCCCGAGTCCCAGCACCGCCTGCTGTGGAGCTATCTGGAGTCCGCCGCCCACAGCCTCGTCAACTCGCCGGGCTGACGCCTCCGGGCACGGGTGCGGCAGACTTCCGCAGTGAGCATCTCGACGGCGCCCGCGCACGCCGGCGCCTCCCCGGCCGCCCCCGCCCGGCTCTGGTGGCGGGAGGCGGTGACGTACCAGATCTACATCCGCAGCTTCGCCGACGCCGACGGGGACGGGATCGGCGACATCGCCGGCATCCGCTCGCGGCTGAGCTACCTCGCCGGGCTCGGCGTCGACGCCCTTTGGATCAACCCCTGGTATCCCTCGCCCATGGCCGACGGTGGCTACGACGTCGCCGACTACCGCGACATCGAGCCGCTGTTCGGCACCCTGGCCGACGCCGACGCACTCATCCGCGAGGCCCACGCGGCCGGGCTGCGGCTGCTGGTCGACCTGGTGCCCAACCACACCTCCTACCGGCACGTCTGGTTCCAGGAGGCGCTGGCCTCGCCCCCCGGCAGCCCGGCCCGCAACCGCTACCTCTTCCGCCCCGGGCGCGGCACCGACGGGTCCTTGCCGCCCAACGACTGGCGCTCGGTCTTCGGTGGGCCCGCCTGGACCCGGGTGCCGGACGGGCAGTGGTACCTGCACCTGTTCACCCCCGAGCAACCCGACCTCGACTGGCTCAACCCGGAGGTCCGCGAGGAGTACCACGACATCCTGCGCTTCTGGCTCGACCGGGGGGCCGACGGCTTCCGCATCGATGTCGCCCACGGGCTCGCCAAGGATCCGGAGCTGCCCGACGTGGGCGATTCCGGCGAGGACATCCTCGAGCCCACGAAGCGCCTCGACCACCCGCACTGGGACCTCGACGAGGTGCACGACGTCTACCGCGGCTGGCGGCGGGTGCTCGACGAGTACGGCCCCGACCGGGTGCTCGTCGGTGAGGTCTGGGTGGCCAATGCCGAGCGGCTGGCTCGCTACCTGCGCCCCGACGAGCTGCACACCGCCTTCGCCTTCGGCTTCCTCAAGGCCGGGTGGGACTCCGGCGCCCTGCGCTCGGTCATCGACGTCAGCCGGGCCGCCAACGGTGCGGTGGGCGCGCCGACGACGTGGGTGCTGGCCAACCACGACGTGGTGCGCCAGGTGACGCGCTACGCCCACGGCGTCGGCCAGGAGCAGGGGCTGGCCCGGGCGCGGGCGGCCGCCCTGCTCATGCTCGCCCTGCCCGGCGGCGTCTACCTCTACCAGGGGGAGGAGCTGGGCCTGCCGGAGGTGACCGACCTGCCCGAGGACGTCCTGCAGGACCCGGTGTGGGAGCGCTCCGGGCACACCCAGCGCGGCCGGGACGGCTGCCGCGTGCCGCTGCCCTGGACCGCCGGTGGCCCGTCGTACGGCTTCGGCCCCGGCGGCTCGTGGCTGCCGCAGCCGGCGAGCTGGGCCGGGGTCTCGGTCGAGGCCCAGCAGGGCGAGTCGAGCTCGACGCTCGAGCTCTACCGCGCCGGGCTGCGCCTGCGCCGCTCGGACCTGCCCTGGGGCGAGGACCTGCGCTGGCTGGACTGCCCGCCGGGGACCCTGGTGTTCACGCGGGCGGACGACAGGGGCCGCGCGGTGGTCTGCGCGGTCAACATCACGGGAGCGCCCGTGGAAATCCCGCCGTACGGCCGACTGCTGCTCGCCAGCACCGAGCTGACCGACCCCACCGTGCTGCCCGCCGACTCGGCTGCGTGGTACGTCCCTGCCAGCTCCGCTGGGTGAGACAGCGGACGGGAAGCCGCGCGCGGGTCACGATGCCGCCTCCCCTGACCGCCACCCCTGCCGGACCGTTTCCCGGGCGTGCCGCCGGGCATCGGCTGACGAAGACGACAAGGAGGACGACGTGAGCGAGCAGACACCTGAAGCCGGCAACACCGACGTCGGTGACGAGTCGCTGCACGACATGGGTGGCTCGATCGGCGCGGCGTCCATTCGCGGCAGCAGCGCCCGGGAGGGCGGGGGCGGTACGGAGAACGACGCAGCGCCCCAGCAGGGTTACGCCACCTCCGTGATGCCCACCACCGGCCGTGACGAGGAGCAGCCGAACGCCTCGGGCGCGGTGGAGGGTGGCGAGCTCGGGCCGCCCGTCGTGGCCGGTGCGCCTTCGAACTACCTCGCGATCGACGACGCCGACAATCTCGGCCGCGGCGCCGACGGCGACGCCGAGCCGCGCCGCGAAGCACGCCACGAGAAGGGCGTCTGAGCGCGCCGACGTCAACCGCGGCTGGGCGACTCCAGATAGCGGGTCAGGAAGGCGCGCTCCTCGTCGTTCACCCGCCGACTGCGGCCGGCCGCCAGATCGAAGGGCACCAGCACCGAGCTGGCCTCAGCGAAGAGCGTCTCGCCGTCGCGAACCTCGTACGCGAGAACGAATTTGCCCGTGCTGATCTCGCTAACCCAGACGTCGACGTCGACGCCCTTCGCCGAGTAGGTCAGCGGGCGGCGGTAGTTGATCTCGAGGCGGGCCACCACAGCCCCTTCGCGCAAGGCCGAGATGCCCATCTGCTCCCCGAGGGTGAACAGCATGTCGATGCGGGCTTCCTCCAGGTAGCGCAGATAGACGACGTTGTTGACATGGCCGAACGCGTCCATGTCGGACCAGCGCATCGGGCAACGGAACGTGTGCCGCGTCATGGGGGCTCACCCTGCCACGTCCGCACGGCGGGCAGCGGCATCCGAGCGCTCGCCGGGGCGCAACGAGCTCGTGATGGGCGGCTGCGAACTCGCCCGTCACGGCGCCTGGTCAGACCCGGGTGAGCTTGCGGTAGGTCGCGCGGTGCGGACGGGCCGCCTCGGGACCGAGGCGCTCGACCTTGTTCTTGTCGTACGCCTCGAAGTTGCCCTCGAACCAGAACCAGTTCGACTCGCCCTCGTAGGCGAGGATGTGCGTCGCGACGCGGTCGAGAAACCAGCGGTCGTGGGAGATCACGACGGCGCAGCCGGGGAAGTCGAGCAGCGCGTTCTCGAGCGAGGAGAGCGTCTCGACGTCGAGGTCGTTGGTCGGCTCGTCGAGAAGCAGCAGATTGCCGCCCTGCTTCAGCGTCAGCGCGAGGTTAAGCCGGTTGCGCTCGCCGCCCGAGAGCACTCCGGCCGGCTTCTGCTGGTCGGGGCCCTTGAAGCCGAAGGCGCTGACGTAGGCCCGGCTGGGCATCTCGACGTGCCCCACACGGATGTAGTCCAAGCCGTCGGAGACGAGCTGCCAGACGCTCTTCTTCGGGTCCAGCCCGGCGCGGGACTGGTCGACGTAGGAGATGCTCACCGTCTCGCCGACCCGGATGGAGCCCTCGCTGGGACGCTCCTCGCCGACGACCATCTTGAACAGCGTGGTCTTGCCCGCGCCGTTGGGCCCGATCACCCCGACGATGCCGTTACGGGGCAGAGTGAACGAGAGGTCGTCGATGAGCAGCCGGTCGCCGAAGCCCTTGGTGACGTCGTCAGCCTCGACCACGACGCTGCCGAGGCGGGGGCCGGGGGGGATCTGGATCTCGTCGAAGTCGAGCTTGCGGTACTTGTCGGCCTCGGCCGCCATCTCCTCGTAGCGCTGCAGCCGGGACTTGCTCTTCGCCTGGCGCGCCTTCGCGTTGGAGCGCACCCACTGCAGCTCCTCCTGGAGCCGCCGCTGGCGCTTGGCGTCCTTCTGCCCCTCGACCTTGAGCCGGGCGGCCTTGGTCTCCAGATAGGTCGAGTAGTTGCCTTCGTACGGATACGCGCGGCCGCGGTCGAGCTCGAGGATCCACTGCGCCACGTTGTCGAGGAAGTAGCGGTCGTGGGTCACGGCCACGACGGTGCCGGCGTACTTCTCGAGGTGCTGCTCCAGCCACGACACGCTCTCGGCGTCGAGGTGGTTGGTGGGCTCGTCGAGCAGGAGCAGGTCGGGCTGCGAGAGCAGCAGCTTGCACAGCGCCACCCGGCGACGCTCCCCGCCGGAGAGCACGGTCACGTCGGCGTCGGGGGCCGGGCAGCGCAGCGCGTCCATCGCCTGCTCGAGCTGGGACTCGAGATCCCAGGCGTCGCGGTGGTCGAGCTGCTCCTGCAGCCGGCCCATCTCCTCGAGCAGCTCGTCGGAGTAGTCGGTCGCCATCTGCTCGGCGATCTCGTTGAAGCGGTCCAGCATCGCCTTGGTCTCGGCCACCCCGTCCTCGACGTTGCCGAGCACCGTCTTGTTCTCGTCGAGCTCGGGCTCCTGCTGGAGGATGCCGACGGAGTAGCCGGGGCTGAGCAGCGCATCGCCGTTGGACGGCGAGTCGAGGCCCGCCATGATGCGCAGGACCGTGGACTTGCCGGCACCGTTGGGCCCCACGACGCCGATCTTGGCGCCGGGATAGAAGGCCAGCGTCACGTCGTCGAGGATGACCTTGTCGCCGTGCGCCTTGCGGGCCTTGCGCATGGTGTAGATGAACTCCGCCATGCCGGTCAGCCTATTGCGCCCGGACCAGTGCTCCGACCGCTTGATCATCCACAGCCGGCTTCACGCGCCGCGCCATCCACAGCAGTCGGCTTCGCGAAAGCTTCGGGACCCCGGTGATGTCGAACATGTGACGGGCGCGAGAGTCGCGCAACGATTTGGAGGCGGCATGAACGAGGGCCGAGTCACCGTGTCCGGCAACGTGGTCACCGAGTTGCGGCACGTCGAGACGCAGGACGGGGTGCACATCACGAGCTTCCGGCTTGCGTCCACGCCCCGGCGCAAGGACAAGCGGACTCAGCAGTGGGTCGACGGTGCGACGAGCTACTACACGGTCACCTGTTGGCGCCATCTCGCGCAGAACGTCGCGGTGTCCGTACGGCGAGGTGATCCGGTTGTCGTGACCGGTGACCTGCGCGTGCGGGAGTGGGCGACCGACGAACGGTCCGGTACCAACGTCGAGATCGACGCCGT